>CAZRSM010000108.1:0-8771 GCA_964602755.1 uncultured Planctomycetales bacterium | reverse complement strand
CTGCTCGTAGCTGTATTCCAGGCTGGCCTTGTCGGTCAGCGGAGCGAACAGGTCGTAGGCGTGCACGCCGTCGCCGAGGCCCAGGGCCTCTCGGCGGATCCTCTGGTAGCGGTGCAGCAGGTGCAGGTTTTCGTTGACGGTGCGCACCAGGTTCTGATAGACCTCGACCGGGATGTTGTCGCCGTCGAGGGCCGCCTGGAGGCAGTTGTCGTAGTGCCGGGCCCGCACGGTGAAGATGTGGTTCTGCACGCTGCCGTTGAGCAGGGCGCTCATGGTGTTGCGGTAGTGGGAGTAGGTGCCGACGATGCCCTCGTAGGCGGCCTTGCGGACCTGCCGGTTGGTCGAGCGCATGAAGATGTAGAAGGCCGAATCGCTCAGCTCGACTTCCTGGCCGTCTTCATCGGTGATGGTGGGGAACTTGATGTCGGCGTTGGCCAGCAGGTTGTAGGCGTTGTACGGCACGGCCTGGATCTGGCCGGCCAGGGCCAGGAGCTCTTCCTGCTCGGGCGGCAGGATGTGCTTGCGCTGGCGGAACAGGTCCTCCAGCGCGTGCCGGTAGACGGCCAGCTCGGAGTTCTGCTGCATCCACTGGTCGAGCGTCTCCCACGGGATCGAGGTCAGCTCGGGATCGACCCAGGCGGTGAGCTGCCCGAGCCTGACCGCCATGCCGCGCATGCGGTCCTTCATGCCCTGCGGACCGGTCTGGCTGGTGTCCTGGTCGGCGATCAGCGAGGCGTAGACCCAGGCCTTCTCGAAACGCGGCAGGAGCTGGTCGCGGAACTTGAAGAACGCCAGCAGGGCGTCGGGGCCTTTCGAGAGCGTGCCGCGGAAGCCGGCCAGCTTCTCCATCTCCTTTTCGATCAGGGCGACATCCTGCTCCCAGGCGTTCACGTCGGGATAGATGCGTTCGGTCGCCCAGAGGTACTTCTGCTCGATCTCGTCGCGGGTGGGAATCTTCTTCTCGTCGGCGTTGGTCGTGGTGGTCATGGCAAACCAGGGCAGTGTCAGCAGAGCGATTGAAAACTTGAACTTGGTCATGGCGTTACTCTCAGCAGCGAGGGTCTCCAGGTGCCGCTCCCCGGACGACCCCCGGTGGCCCTCCGGGACGGCCCGCACGGCCGCGACCCGCGTTCGAGCGGCGCGCGAACGCGCCACCACCGCCTCGCAGCCAGGGGCGGGCCGCTAAAGTACCCCGCGCCGGGGCCGGCAGCAAGAGCAACCCCCGCCGGCGCAACGGGTCGCCGGCGGGGGCGTGGTGGTGCATGCCGTTGCCGGCCGCGCGGGGCGGCTCACGGCGCTAGCGACGCCGCAACAGGAGCAGCGCGCCCATCCCCAGCAGCCCCAGCGAGGCCGGCTCGGGGATGACCGCCGTGACCCCATCCACGAACCCGCCTGCGGCCGTCAAGGAATCGTTGGTGAAGTGCACCTGCACGATGACCCAGCGCGTGCCGACCGGCAGGTCCATGCTGACGGTGACCTGCTCCCAGGTGTCCAGGTCGGTGTCGAGATTCAGGCTGCTGGCCTGCGTGTCGGTGGGGTATATCCACATTGTATTGTCGCTATCGTAGCTCTGGATCGTCGCGATGGCCCGGGCCGAGCTGCCGCTGGGGGCGTTGTACCAGGCGCTGAACGTGAAAGTGCCGTTGCCGGCGTCGATGTCGGCGGCGTAGGCCGTGAGGTCCACCGCCTGGATGGTCTGCGTGTGGTTGCCGACGATTCGGTCCATGTGGAGCATGTAGTTCCCCTGGAACGGCGAAATGCCATGGAGGGGGCCGGTCTTGCTCGCGCTCTCGACGCCCCAGGCCCCCGGCAGGAACGGTGGGCCGGCCACTTGGCCGATGGGGACCAGCGGAATGTTGGGGTCTTCGAAACCTGGATCGGCGAGCAGATTGGCCAGGCTGGCGGCCGTGCAGGCCGCAACCAGCGCGACCGCGGTCAAACGACTGTGGGCGTTGCGATACGAACTCGACATGACAGCACTCTCCTCCTGTGGTCGGCACCTGCGTGCCTCTGTGCGGCCGGGTCTGATCTCCGCGCCGCCCTCCGGCCGCCGAGCCGGCGCCGCGGTATCCACTGGCGGGTGCGGGAGGTTCACCACCCTCGGACGCCGTGACCGCAGAACCATGGCCGGCGCTGGCGGTCTGTTCCGATCGCTCCAGGGGTTGTTGCCGGAAACCGGCGGCAAGGCGGTCGAGATCCCGGTTGACCCCGGCCGGTGCGGCCCACCCACATCCCGCCTGGAAGATAGCGATTCGGCGGCGGCGGTGCAAGCCCCCGCCGCTGGCCCTGGTATAGATGGTGGTCGCTGACACGCCGGGGCGTTGCGGGTATAAACGAAATGCCGGCAGCGTGGGCGCCGCCCACCACGAAACCGGCAGGCAGGTTGAACTCGGCGCCGGGCCACGGTTGGGACAGGCGATGAACCGAAACGGCGTGTCAATCCGGGTCGTGATGTGCCCGACGCTGCTGCTGGTCGCACTGGCAGGCTGTGACCGCACGCCGCGCCAGCAGGCCGGCGCACGCGATGCGGCGTCCGAACGGCCCAACGTGCTGCTGATCTCGCTGGATACTACCCGGGCCGACCATCTGGCCTGCTACGGCCACCCCAGCGTGCGTACGCCCCACATCGACGCCCTGGCCGCCGCCGGCGTACTTTTCGAACAGTGCTACACGTGCGTGCCGGTGACGCTGCCGTCGCACGCCAGCATTCTCACCGGCGTCTACCCCTACGTTCACAAGGTGCGCGACAACGGCCGCTTCCGGCTGGTGGACGAGAACCAGACGCTGGCCGAAGTGTTCCGGCAGGCCGGTTATGCCACCGGGGCCCAGGTGGGGGCTTTCGTCATGCACCACCAGTACGGCCTGGACCAGGGGTTCGACACGTACCGCGACGTCGAGTACCGCGGCCAGGCGCTCACGCCCGGGGCAAGCGCCACCGAGATCACCGCTACTGAAGTGACCGACGGAGCGCTGGCGCTGCTGGACGACTTCGGTCAGCGGCCGTTTTTCCTGTTCGTACACTATTTCGATCCGCACCGACCTTATCGCGCGCCGCCCGAATTCACGCGGCAATACCTCGAGCCGTACCTGGCGGAGATCGCCTATACCGACCAGCAGGTCGGCCGGCTGCTGGACGGGCTGCGCCGGCGCGGCCTGCTGGAGCGCACGCTGGTGGTGCTCACCGCCGACCACGGCGAAGGTCTGGGCCAGCACAACGAGGACACGCACGGTTACTTTCTCTACGACGCCACGCTGCACGTGCCGCTGATCTTCTCCTGGCCGGGGCACCTGGCCGCCGGGCGGCGTGTGGCCGGCCTGGTGCGGACCATCGACATCGCCCCCACGATCGCCGCGTTGGCCCGCCTGCGCTTCGACGTCCCGGTGCAGGGCCGCGATCTGGGACCGTGGCTCGGGCTCAGCGAGCCGCCGGCCGCGGCACCGGCCGAGAGCTTCTATGCCGAGACGTTCTATCCCAAGTTCACCTATCACCTGGGCTTCTCGCAGTTGCGGGCCTGGCGCCACGGACGCTGGAAGCTGATCCACGCGCCGCGCCCCGAGCTGTACGACGTGCTCGACGATCCCGGCGAGCTGCGCAACCTGGCTGAGCAGCGCTCCGAGCTGGTCGAACAGCTTCGCTCCGAACTTCGGCAGATGCTCGCCGAGGCTCCCCGCATCGCCTCGGCCACCGCCGCCCGGCATCAGATCCAGGCCCGCGAGCTGCGGGCCCTGGAGGCCCTGGGCTACCTCGGCGGCGGCGACGACCAGGCTCCGGCCGTCAGCGAGGATGAGCTGAGCCTCTTCGAGCCGATCGGGCTGAACCCGATCGACCACTACGAGGAGATCCGGCTGGCGACCCAGGCGGTGGACTTCATCGAAGCCGGCCAGCACGCCCGGACCGAACAGGCCCTCAAGAAGCTGCTCGTGCAGGCCGGTGACCGCGCAGACCAGTTCGTCTGGGCGCACGCCCACCTGGCCGGCGCCCTGGCCGCCCAGGGCAAGCTGGCCGAGGCGCTCGAGCATTTCGACCAGGCGGTGGCCGCCCGGCCCGATGACGGCCAGTTGCACACCATGCGCGGGCTGGTGCTGCGGGCACTGGGCCGCAAACAGCAGGCCCTGGCGGCGTTTCGCAAGGCGGCCGAGCTGCCGCCGACGTTCGCGGTCACCTACCTCAATCTCGGGCGTACGCAGGCCGAGCTGGGGCGTTTCCGGCAGGCCGCCAGGAGTCTGCGCAAGGCGATCGAGCTGGACCCGCGCTCGCTGCCGGCCCACGTGGCGCTGGTCGGCGTGCTGGGTCAACTGGGCGACCGGGCCGGCGCGATGCGGACCTTGGACCGGGCCATCGTGCTGGCGCGCGAGCAGAACAAACCCCGCATGGTCGAGCGCCTGACCAGACTTCGCAACAAGCTCAGCGCCCCGGCCACTCGGCCCGCCAGCCCGTAGCGCCGCTGCCCCCCCCAGACTCATCATCCCTGGAGGGCGGTCGCGCTCGACCGCCTGCCGAACTGGAAACGCCACCAGGTCCCATGAGCAGACGCCGGCTGCCATGGGCAAACGCAGCTTGCCCGTGCGTTGCCCCAAGGACGCCAAGGAAGTGCCAAGGACGCCAAGAGAAGCGCCAAGGACGCCAAGAGCTGGTGCGGGGTGCCGCAGCCAGCCGTCCCCCCCTCCCAGGGGGGACTTACTGGGGGGCGCAGCCCGCGGATACGGGCCGCCTGCGGATAGTCGCCTTCGTGCCGGGCGCAGGTCGGCCTGGGCGCTCCGTTGCTCGACTGTTCCACTGCTCACCTGTTCCAGACTGGCGCCTCTATCGCACCGGCACGCGGCGCGGTAGTTTGGCGACATGCAATCGAGAGCTGGCCGGAAACGTGACGGCAGCCGGTCGCCGCTGCCACTGATTCTGCTGACCGCCGGGCTGCTGGCCTCGGTGCTGGCCGTCCACCAGACGCTTTCGCTGGCTCGGCGGCTGCCCGTTGTCGCGCTGCGCGACCCGCTGTTCCCCGCTGGGCGCTGGAACGCCATCATCAGTCAGCGGCTGCGGGCCGCCGGCGGCGAGGTCCGCGAGGCCTACCTGATGGACCGCGCCGCCCGGCTGATCTCCGAGGCCCTCACGCAACAGACCAGGCCGGCGACGCTGCGCGCCCAGCTCAGCCAACTGACCGCCGAGGTGCACGGCTCGCAACTGGCCCGGCTGCAGTTGGCGGCCGGCCGGCTGTGGTACGCCGAGCAGGCCCACATCGAGCCGCAGCGCTGGTGGCAGGTCGTCGGGCCGCTGCTGAGCGGCCTCGAGCAGGGCGACTTCGCGCACCACCTGCCGGCCCTGACCGACCTGTGGGCCGGTTCTTACGAGGCGGTGGGCGTCGGACCCGGCACGGCCCGCCTGCTGGCCGTCGACGCCGTCGGCCGCGGGCACGGCATCGTGGCCCAGTATTTCTGCCAGCGCCTGCGCCGGATCGAAGACCTCTGCCGCCAGCAGGGCCAGAGCCAGGCCGCCGAGACGTGTCGGCTCGTGCGGCGGCGCTGGCTCGACCAGTGGGTGGGCGCTCCGGGGCCGGTGTGGTTGCGCATGCTGGCGGCCGATCTGCTGGCCGACGACCTGGCATCCGACCAGCCCGACGCGGCAGAGGCACTGCGAACCTGGCGCGACGCCTACCGCCAGATGCTCGCGCAACGGCCGTTGGATCTCATCGCGCCTTACAAGCAGCCGTCGCTGGTGCCACGGCGCCAGCAGCGGCTGGCACGGCAGGTGGTATGGAACATGTGGCTGGCCGGGGCGTGGCTGGTCGCTACCCTGGCGGCAGTCGTCGGGTCGTGGTGGCTGCTCAAAGCAGGGCGGCCGCCGGGTCGCGCCGCGCTGGTCGGCCAGCTGGTGGGCGTCGCCGTGGCGCTGATCGGCGCGCCGCCGCGAGACGGCCCGGCCGCGCTGACCGCCAATCTGCTGGCCGACTTTTCGTCCTGGGCCTGGTGGCCGCCGGCGCCGCTCCGGGCTGCGGCTGCGACGCTGCTGGCGGTGGCCTGGATCGGGCTGGCAGCGCGCCGGGTTTCGCGTCGTCCCTGCAGGCAATGGTGGGCCGCGGCGACCGCTGCCATGTGGCTGGTCCTGGCGCTGGTGCTGGCCGGTAATGCCGTCAGCGCCGAGCGCAGCCGGCGCGACTACGAGCAGGCTCTGGCCGCTGCCGTCCGCGATCCGCTGCGGGCCGTCCTGGGCGCAGAGGCCCCGGCATTGCCGCCCGAGCTGGAGCATTGGCAGCCGGCGCATCGGTGAGCACTGGAAGGAGCATCAGGTTATGAAGACCATCATCGAGCCGTTTCGCATCAAGGTCGTCGAACCGATCCGCATGACCACGCGCGAGCAGCGCGAGCGCATCATGCGCGACGCGGGCTACAACCTCTTTCTCATCCCCGCCGAGGATGTGCTGATCGATCTGCTGACCGACAGCGGCACCGGTGCCATGAGCAGCCTGCAATGGTCGGGCATCATGCGCGGCGACGAATCCTACGCCGGCGCGCGGAGCTGGTTCGTGTTCCGCGACAAGCTGCGCGAGCTGACCGGCATGCCGCACATCCTGCCCACCCACCAGGGCCGCGCCAGCGAACGCATCCTGTTCGAGCTGGTCGGCGGCCTGGGCAAGGTCGTGCCCAACAACAACCACTTCGACACCACCCGGGCCAACATCGAGCACACCGGCGCCCGGGCCGTCGACCTGGTGATCGAGGAGGGCAAGTCGCCGGCCAGCCGCCATCCCTTCAAGGGCAATGTCGACCTGGAGAAGCTCGAAGCCCTCATCGAAGAGGTCGGCCCCCGGCGCATCCCCGTGGTGATGGTCACCGTCACCAACAACAGCGGCGGCGGCCAGCCGGTCAGCCTCGAAAACCTGCGCGGCGTGCGGCGCATCTGCGACAAGTACGGCTTGCCGCTGTTCCTCGACGCTTGCCGCTTCGCCGAGAACGCCTACTTCATCAAGCTGCGCGAGCCGGGCCAGCAGGACCGCTCGGTGCGCGAGATCGCCCGCGAAATGTTCGATCTGGCCGACGGCGCCACGATCAGCGCCAAGAAGGACGGGCTGGTCAACATCGGCGGCGTGCTGCTGCTGCGCGACGACTGGCTGGCCCAGAAAGCCGACGAGCTGCTGATCCTGACCGAGGGGTTCATCACCTACGGGGGCCTGGCCGGCCGCGACCTGGAGGCCATGGCCCAGGGCTTCGAGGAGGTCGTCCACGAGGATTACCTGCAATACCGCATCCGCAGCACCGCGTACCTGGGTGAAAAACTGCTCAAGGCCGGGATTCAGATCGTCGAGCCGCCCGGCGGACATGCCATCTACATCGACGCCAGGCACTTCTGCCCGCACATCCCGCCCGAGCAGTTCCCCGGCCAGGCGGTGGTATGCGCGCTGTACCGCCACGCCGGGATCCGCGCCGTCGAGATCGGCAGCGTGATGTTCGGCCAGAGCGGCCCCCCGCCGATGGAGCTCGTGCGTCTGGCGATTCCTCGCCGGGTGTATACCCAGAGCCACATCGACTACGTGATCGAGGCTATCGAGGAGGTCTTCGCCGAGCGGGAGCGTTTGCGCGGGCTGCGCATCGTCGAGGAGCCGCCCGCGCTGCGACATTTCACGGCCCGCTTCGAGGAGATCTGACGCCCTGCGCCGAGACTACTCCCGCGGTTCGCGGGCCGGCAGCCAGGGCAGCTCGGCCTCGCGCGCCGGCCTGGCCCGGTGGATGCGCAGATGCGTGCCCCGGCGGACGGTCAACCCGCTGCCCTGTGGAGCCGGCGAAGCCGGGAAGACCACGCCCAGCGGCACGAACGAACCCGGCGCCGGGCAGAGTTGATCGAGCCAGTAGGCGCTGTCGTCGCGCAGGAAAGTCATGGTGCGCCCGCGGTTGTGCGGGTCCTTGGCGCGGTGGTAGCGCATGTGGATGTGCCGCCGATCCACGCCCAGTATCTCGATCTTGCCCGTGGCATGCGACATCACGAACCGCGGCCGGCCGGCCAGACCCGACCCTCGCATCAGGGCCTGGTTGAAAATCTGCCAGCCCCGCACTATGGGCACCTCGTACGGCTCGTTGCCGGCGGTCGGGCGGCCCTGGAACAGGTAATACGGCGTACAGCCGACCCAGGAGAGCTTGCGGTACAGCTCGGCCAGCACTTCCGGGTCGTCGTTGACGCCCCTGATCATCGGGCACTGGTTGACGCAGATCACGCCGCACTCGATGAACCTGGCCAGCCCCTCGATGGCCTCGGGCGTCAGCTCGCGTGGGTGGTCGAAGTGGGCCATCAGGTAGATGCGGCGCTCGGGTGTGGAAAATTCCCTGAGAAGGTCTTGCAATTCGACGTCGTCGAGGATGCGGAACGGGTTGAACGCCGGGATCTTCGAGCCGATGCGGATGATCTGCACGTGCGGTATCTGGCGCAGTTGGCTGATGATCTGCCGCAGTCGGCGGGTGCTCATGATCAGCGGGTCGCCGCCGGTGAGCAGCACGTTGGTCACTTCGGGGTGATTGCGGATGTACTCGATGCCGGCCGAGACGTCCTTGGTTACCTCGTCGTTATCGTTCATGAACAGCCGCTTGCGGAAACAGTAGCGGCAGTAGGCCCCGCAGACCTCGTTGCACAGCAGCAGGACGGTGTCGGGGTACTTGTGCTGGACGCCGTTGGCGACCGTGACGGCGGCCTCGTTGCTGGCGTCGAGGTTGCCCCAGTCGCTCAGCTCCTCGATGCGGGGGATGATGAGCTGTTTGATGGGGTCGTGGGGGTCGTTCCAGTCGATCAG
>CAZRSM010000107.1:0-9498 GCA_964602755.1 uncultured Planctomycetales bacterium | reverse complement strand
TCGCCGCCTGGGGCGGCTTCCGCTTGCTCTACTGACCAGGCGGCGTTCCAAATACAACCTGAGCCGAACCAGCGACGGCGGCGCGCCACCGGCGCACCGGCCGTCGCTTTGCTGTGCGCGAAGCGGCGGCCAGCTCGGTCGGCGAACAGTGTTTTGGGTAGAAGAACGGTTGTGCCGCGGCGATTGGTCGACCGCCGTCCGTGGGCGGTAGATTCCCGGCTCGCAACACTGTGCGGCGTCCCCTGGCGCTACTCACCTGGTATCGCTACCCGCCGCTGTTGAAGAACAGCACCGCCGCGCCGCCGACGGCGACCGCCGCTCCCAGGGCGGCGCGCAGCGAGATGTGCTCCTTGTGCAGCACCGCGGCGAAGGGCAGGATGAAGATCGGCGGCAGCGAGCAGAGCGTCTGGGCGATGCCCAGCGGGGCGCGGTCGCTGGCGACCAGCGACATCCACACTCCCAAGAACGGTCCGACCACCGCCCCGCAGGTGGCCAGCAGGAAGCCGGCGCGGCGCGAACCGTAGCGCCGCGGGGGCCGGTGCCGGCCGGCGCGGCGCAGGTGCAGCAGCAGGACGGGCACCATGCCGGCCCCGGCGAAGGTCATGCGTACCAGCGTGGCGGCCTGGGGGCCGAGGCGCTGTTCGGGCGGCAGCCAGCCGTGGCCCATGCCCTGTTTGCTCAGCAGCAGACCGCCGGCCTGGCACGCGGCGGCCAGCGTCGCCAGGGCGATGCCGCGGCCGCGGCGGGCGTTTTCGACGGTCGCCAGCGACTGGCGGGCGGGCCGTTCCAGCACCACCCACGCCACGCCGCCGATCACCAGAAACATGCCCAGCCAGGCCCAGCCGCCCAGGCGTTCGTCGAGCGCCACGGCGCCGAACAGGGCGGCGAACAGCGGGGAAGTGGTCATCAGCAGCATGGCCAGGCGCGGGCCGATGTGCAGGAACGAGGAAAACAGGGCCTGGTCGCCGATGGTCAGCCCCACCAGTCCCGAAGCGGCCAGCAGCAGCACCTGGCGGCTGTTGGCGGCGGGCAGCCACTGGCCGGACAGCAGCCGATGCGTCAGGCCCAGCAGCACGATGGCCAGGCCGATACGGTAGGCGTTGACCACGGTCGGGCCGATGCGCCGCCCGGCGGCGGTGAAGAACAGCGACGTGAAGGTCCACAGCAGCGAGGTGAACACGCCGGCGGCGGGGCCGATGTAGGCGGACAGCGAATCAATCATTGCGAATAAATGAACATACTCAGCCGGCCCGATCGCGGCGTGGCCAGCGGGTCACACGCGGCGGCGGGGCGGATATACTCCCGCTGCTGGAAATCGGCCCATCGACACGGCTTTCTGTCGGGGTGTGTCGCCAGCGAGACGCTCGCCAGGTGAGAACGCTATGGCATCTGAGCATCGGAATCAACCGCGACGGTCCGCCAGCCAACCCCGGGGGCACGCGAGGCTGACGCTGGGGGTGGTACTGCTGGCGGTGTGCGTGGCCAGCGCCGGGATACTGGCGCTCAACCATTTGCTGGGGCTGGCGGTGCCGGGCTGTGGAGAGGGCAGCCCGTGTGCCGAGCTGGCGGCCAGCGCCTGGGGCCGGTTGCCCGTGGGCGACTGGCCGGTGGCCTACCTGGGGCTGGCGTACTTTCTCGGACTGCTGGTGGCGTGGCTGGTGGTCGGTGGGCGACCCGACGTCTGGCTGCGGGCCGTGATCCGGCTGGGCGTAGCGGCGTCGGTCTTGTTCGTAGTGGTGATGTTGGTCGGGCGTCAGGTGTGCGAGTACTGCCTGGCAACGCATGCTGCCAATATCGCGCTGTGGCTGATGGTCGAGACCGCCGGCAGCCGCTGGAAGGGCGCCGGGCGCGGCGGGCTGCTGGCGTTGGTCGGCGTGTTCGTGGTCGCCACGGCGGTGCTGGGAGTGGTCGATTCGATGCGGCGCGAGCAGGTGCGCCAGGTGGCCGAGCAGAAGCTCGAAGAGTCGGTCGCCGAGATGGTGCAACGCGAGACGCCGACGCCCGCGACGCAGCCGGCCGATGCGGACCAGGTCGTCGCCGAGCAAGCGCAGGTAACGGACGAGCAGCAGCCGGCGCCCGCGGCCAGGCCGTTCGAGGGGCGCTATCGGCTCGGGCCTGAAAAGGCGGCGATTCGGGTGGTGGTCTTCTCGGACTACCAGTGCAAACAGTGCAGGCGCACCGAGACCGAGCTGTTGCGGATCGCGCGGCAGCGCGACGACATGGCCCTTTCGATCAAGCACTACCCGATGAGCGCCGACTGCAACCGGCGCGTGACGCGCAGCGTGCATCCCAACGCCTGCTGGGCGGCGCGGGCGGCCGAGGCGGCCGGTATCCTGCGCGGCAACGACGGCTTCTGGCAGATGCACGAATGGCTGTTTTCGCGCGAGGGGGCCTTCACACGCGAGGTGCTGCGCCAGGCGCTGCGGCAGTTCGGCTACGACATCGCCCGGTTCGAACGCACCATGACCAGCGCGGAGACGCTCGAGCGCGTCAAGGCCGACGTCGAGGAAGGCATCGCCCTGGGTGTGTGGTATACGCCCACGATCTACATCAACGGCGTCGAGCTGCGGGGTTGGGAAGCGCCGCACGCCATCCCACGCGCCATCGCGGCCCTGGACGCCGCCAGGCCCGAGCCGGCCACGGCGGCAGCCGACCACCCGGTGCCGGCGCTGGACAAGCTGATCGGCGACTGGCGCGAGGGCCAGCGGCTGCAGGTTCCCGCGGCGCCGGACTATCGCCGAACCGGCGCCGCCGAGGCGGCGGTGCGGGTCGTGGTCTTCGGCGATTTCCGACACCCGGGGACGGCGGAGGTGGACGCCGTGATCCGGCGGCTGGTTCAGCAGCGCGACGACGTGAGTTACGAGTTCTGCTTCTTCCCCTTCAACAAGGACTGCAACCCCGTGGTACGCAAGGCTACGAAGTACCCGCTGGCGTGCCGGGCGGCGGCGCTGGCCGAGGCGGCCGGACGACTGGGCGGACCAGCGGCCTACTGGTCGCTGCACCAGTGGCTCTTCGCGCACGTCGAGGACGACCTCGAACAGATGTGGCCACGGGCGGCGGCGGCCAGCGGCCTCGACCCGCAGGCGCTGCTGGCGTTGATGGAGACCGACGAATTGCAGGCCGCCGTGCTGGCCGACGCGCGGCGCGGTCAGCGGCTGGGGGCGCGCAGCGTGCCGACGATCTACATCAACGGCCGCAAGGTGCCCAGGTGGAACCTGGAGAAGCAGTCGATCCTGCCGCTGATCGTCGAGGCCGCGGCCGCAGGCCGGTAGGGCGTGCGTCGGGGGGCTTTCAGTCTTCGGGACGTTCGCCCTCGGGGGCCATACGCACGATGCGCGGCTTGAAGCGCGCCACCGGGCGGACCAGCGCGGCCTGGGCGTTCATCACCTCGTCGATGTCCTTGTATGCATGCGGTGACTCGTCGAGCCCGGCCGACAGCAGCCGCACCCCCTGCTGCTCGAGGTACGCCCGCAGGTGGCTCCAGCGGGTGGTCTCGCGGGCCTGGCGGCGCGACATCTTGCGGCCGGCGCCGTGCGAGGCCGAGTTGATCGAGGCGCTGTTGCCCAGCCCGAGAACCACGTAGCCGGGAGCGGTCATCGAACCGGGGATGTAGCCGAGCTGGCCCTTGGCCGCCGGCGTGGCGCCTTTGCGGTGCACGATCACGTCGCGGCCGGCGTACTTCTCCTTCCAGGCGAAGTTGTGGTGGTTCTCGATGCCGAAGAGCACCGGCTGGCCGAGGGCGGCGATGATCTTGTCGTGGATGATCTCGTGGTTGGCGTGCGCGTAGCGGCCCATCAGCTCCATGGCAGCCCAGTATTCGGCGCCCTCGGCCCGGTCGAGCGGCAGCCACGCCAGGTGGGCCAGCTCACGCGGCAGATTGGGGTGCAGCTCGCGCGCGATGCGGCTGTAGTGGCTGGCGACGCGGTTGCCCGCCCCGCGCGAGCCGGAGTGCGAGACCACCGCCACGTAGCGCCCCGGCGGGATGCCCAGCGTGTCGTCGGGCACTTGGATCTCGCCGAACTCGACGAAGTGGTTGCCCGAGCCGGATGAGCCGATCTGCTTGCAGGCCAGGTCCTTGACCTGCCGGGTCACCGGCGTGATGTTCCAGTCCTCATCCAGGACGGGATGCTCGGGCGGCTTGGGCCAGCCGCGGCCGACACCGAAGACGGTCTGCGTCTTCAGGATGCGCTCGAAAACTTGCGGCTGGCGGTCGAGCTCCTCGGCCGGCTGGTCGAAGACGGTGACCTTCACGCGACAGGCGATATCGACGCCGACGGCGTAGGGAATGACGGCGTTGTCGGTGGCCAGCACGCCGCCGATCGGCAACCCGTAGCCGACGTGGGCATCGGGCATCAGGGCGCCGGCGACGGTGATCGGCAGGCGGCAGGCGTTGCGCATCTGCTGGTGGGCGGCGGGGTCGATGTCGTCGCCCCAGCAGGGGTACTCCACGTCCTGGCGCAGCCGATAGCTGCGCTCGAGCGGATCGGGGCCGATCAGCTCGGTAGCGACCGGGCCGAAAACGGGGTGGTCGACGAAGGCCCGTGGCGAGCGGATCAGATCCTTGAGCAGTTGCCGCAGCTCCTTCTTGGTCAGGCCGGTGTTGGCGGCCTCGCCACAGGCACGCAGGGTCTTGTCGAGCAGAGGCCCGTGCGGAAAGCCGAGTTTGAGCAGTTCGCGCTTCTTCATTTCGATCGCCACCAGCGGCATCCGCCGGCCCGTTGGGGCCGGTGTGCGGATCGGCTCTGGATTCTAGCGGCGGGCGGTATGGTTGCGAAATCCTGCTCGTGGGGAATAACGCACCGCCGCGGGTGGTTGAGGAATACGGGTGACGGGTCGATACCCGTTGGTCTTATTAACCGACTGCATGGGTAGCAAGGGAGACGCCTTTATGCGCAAGACCACAGTAGTATCCGTGGTGGTGTTTTTGTTGGCCGGCTCGGCGATGGCGCTGGCCCAGTGCGTTTGTCCAAAAGCCAAGGTGGCCGACGGATGGTGCCAGGGCTGCAAGGTGGGCTACGTGGCCGGCGTGAAGATCAAGTCCGCCAGGCTCTTCGAGGCGGTGCAGGGTAAGGCGGTCAGTGCCGACAAGATCAGGTGCAAGGATTGCCAGCAGGCGGCCAAACGGGGCTGCGGCTGGTGCGACAAGTGCAAGGCCGGCATCGTGGCCGGCAAGGGCTACCACTCGCCGGTGGCCTACGCTCTGGCTCAGGGGCAGCACAAGGACCCGGCCACCATCAAGTGTCCCAAGTGCCGACAGGCGGCCAAGGATCACGGCTGGTGCAGCGACTGCAAAGAGGGCTACGCCGGCACGCTTGTGTTCACCGGCAAGGAAAAGTACGAAAAAGCCGCCAAGGCGCGACAGACGCTGATCAGGGCCGCCAGGTTGGCCGAGAAGTGTGAGAGTTGCGCCGCGGCGATGGTCAGCGACGGCACATGCTCCAGGTGCAAGGTGTCGTTCAAGGATGGCAAGCCGACAACCGGCAGCAAGTCCAAGCCCAGACCGTAACCGGCGCCTGGACACCTGCGGTGGCTCGTCGGGCGGAGGTGGGCCGGCGAAGCTCCGCGAGGGGCGGGAAACCTCGGTCTGACGAGGACCGTGGGAGCGGCAAGGCGGCCGGCCGGATGGCTGGTCGTCTTGCTTTCTTGCGCGCCACGGCTCGCTACGCCCACGACCCCGCCGGGGTGCGCGCCGGCGGGTAGACGGCCTGGATGGCGGTGAGAATGGTGCGCGTGGCCGGCGACTTGTTGAGCGTGTAGAAGTGGATGCCTGGCGCCCCGCGCTGCAGCAGTTCGAGGCACTGGGCGGTGGCGTGGGCCACGCCCAGCGACAGTACGGCGTGGTGATCGTCGCCCAGGGCCCGCAGCTCGGCCAGCAGCGCGTTGGGGATGGTGGCGCCGCAGATCTTGGTGAAACGCTCGATCTGGGTCAGGTTGGTGATCGGCATGATGCCTGGAATGATGGGCACGCCGATGCCCATGGCCCGGGCGCGGGCCACGAAATCGAAGTACTTCTGGTTGTCGAAGAACAGTTGCGTGATCAGGAACTCGCAGCCGGCGTCGACCTTCTGCTTGAGATACATCAGGTCGAGGTCGGGGCTGGTAGACTCGACGTGGGTCTCCGGGTAGCACGCGCCGCCGATGCAGAAGTCGTAGCGCTGGCGGATGTAGGCCACCAGTTCGTTGGCGTGCGCGAAACCGTCGGGATGCGGACGGAAGCGCAGGTCGCCCTTCGGCGGGTCGCCGCGCAGCGCCAGCAGGTTTTCGACGCCGGCCTGGGCCAGGCGCCCGAGGATTTCGTCGACCTGGGCCCGGGTGGCGCCGAGGCAGGTCAGGTGTGCCAGCGGTTCGATGCCGAAGTCGCGGCGCATGCGGGTCACCAGGTCGAGCGTATGTTGCCGGGTGCTGCCGCCGGCGCCATAGGTGACCGAGACGAAGGAGGGTCGCAGGTCGCTCAGCGCGGCGATGGTCTGTTCGAGGCGGCGCAGACCGTCGTCGTCTTTCGGGGGGAAGAACTCGAACGAGATCGTCGGGCGACCGCAGGACAGCAGCTCACGAATACGCATCGGCGATGAGTTCCCCGGTCTGGTCAGGTTGCCACCACTTCCTCAACGAACGACCCGGAACATTATCGGATGATAACACCGTCGGCTGAATCGCAAAGCGCAAGGCCCGCCGGCCGACGGCCAAGATTCGGTTGACTCGACATCGATGGGTGCTTACTGTCGAATATGTGGGAACCAGGCGGGGAGCAAGTGAACTCTCTTCAGATCCAGGAAGTGTCATGAAAACGCCAGGTAAGTTCGTAATGTGCCTCGGCGTGCTGCTGGCATGCGCGCCGGTGTTGGGGCAGTCGCCCCACGCGAGCGCCCTGCACGCGGCGGTCAGGCAGGGTCGAGTCGAGCAGGTGCGGCAACTGCTGGAGGCGGGGGCCGCGGTGGATGCGGTCAACAAGCGGGGCCAGACCCCGCTGCTGGTCGCTGTCGGCGACGGCGGCAACCAGCCCGCGCAGCGCGCCGCGCGGCGTCAGATCGCGCGTCTGCTGCTGGCGGCCGGGGCCGACGTGAACGCGGCCAACCGCGAAAAGATGACGGCATTGCACCTGGCGCTGGCACGGCAGCGCGGCGAGATCGTCGGTTTGCTGCTGGAAGCCGGGGCGGACGTCAACGCGGTCGACCGGTGGGGTCGTGTGCCGCTGCATTGGGCGGCGCTGGCCGGAGATCGCAAGAGCGTGCTCGAACTGACGCGGCGCGGGGCGGCCGTCGGAGCGGTCGATGCCGCCGGGAATACGCCGTTGCATCTGGCAGCGGCGCGGGGGCAGGTGGAGACGATCGCCACCCTGCTCGAGCTGAAGGCCGACGTGCAACTCGCAAACAAGCGTGGTCGCAGCCCGCTGGCCGTGCTGGCGACGGCGCCGGTGCGCGGTCCGCAAGGCGAGCAGCGGCTGGTGCAGGCGGCGCGGCTGCTGCTGGCGGCCGGGGCCGACGTGAACCAGCGTGATGCCAGGCAAACCACGCCGCGGGCGCTGGCCGAGCAGGCCGGGCATGCGGCGCTGGCCGACTATCTGGCCCGGAAAGGGGGTGAAAAATGAAAAGCCCCCGCAAGATCAGCCTGATAGTCGCAGCCCTGGCGCTTACGTGCGCGGCGGCGCTGGGCCAGTCGTATCACACCTACAGCCAGATCGGTCCGTACCTGCAGTCGATCGCCGACAACTACCCGTCGATCGCACGGTTGCACGACCTGGGCCTCAGCGAGCAGGGCCGGCACCTGTGGGCCATCCAGATCACCGACAATCCGGACGTCGAGGAGGACGAACCGGAGTTTCGCTACATCTCCACGATGCACGGCGACGAGTGGGTCGGGCTGGAAATGTGTCTGTATCTGGCGGACTACCTGACGAGCAACTACGGCAGCGATCCGACCGTGACCGACACGGTGGACAACATCGACATCTGGATCCTGCCGCTGATGAACCCCGACGGCTACGTGCTCACGCAGCGCTACAACGCCAACTACGTCGACCTGAACCGCGATTTCCCCGACCCGTACACCAGCCCCAACAACACGCCCGCCGGCCGGGCGGCCGAGACGGCGGTGATCATGAACTGGTCGTTCGCTTCGTCGTTCGTCTGTTCGGCCAACTTCCATGCCGGGGCGCTGGTGGTCAACTACCCGTTCGACAACAACCCCTCGGGTTCGAGCGTGTACACGCCCACGCCGGATGACGACCTGTTCATCTGGATCAGCGAGCAGTACTCGCAGCACAACCTGCCGATGTGGAACAGCTCGTACTTCTACCACGGCATCACCAACGGGGCGGCCTGGTACGCCATCGCCGGCGGCATGCAGGACTGGAACTACCACTACATGGGCAGCAACGAGGTGACCATCGAGCTGAGCGACGACAAGATACCGCCGGCTTCGCAACTGCCCACGCTGTGGAACCAGAACCGCGATGCCATGATCGCCTACATGCGCACCTGCCTGATCGGCGTACGCGGGCTCGTCACCGATGCCGTCACCGGCCAGCCGCTGGCGGCGACGGTCACCGTGGTCGGCCGCGACCACGAGGTGTACACCGACCCGGACGTGGGCGACTACCATCGCATGTTGCTGCCCGGAACCTACTCGCTGCGCTTCGAGGCGGCCGGTTACGACCCGGTGACCATCGACAACGTGGTGGTCAACAGCGGGCCGGCCACCCGGCTCGACGTGGCCCTCGATCCGCCGCCGCAGATCGTCTATCCCAACGGCGGCGAGACGCTGACCGTGGGCGTGCCGGTGACGGTGAGCTGGACCGGCTCCAGCAGCGCCAGTTTCCAGGTGCAGTACACCAGCAACTACGGCGACGTCAGCAGCGTCACCGATGGCTTCGAACGCTCCAGCCTGGGCGGCGACTATGCCACCGGCGGCAACCGGGCCTGGTACATCACCACCGCCGCCAGCTACAACGGCACGCGCAGCGCCCGGGCCGGCGACATCAGCGACAACCAGAGCTCGTGGATGACGCGCACGGTGGGCGGCGGAGAAGTGTCGTTCTGGTATCGCGTCAGCTCGGAGAGCGGTTACGACTTCTTCAACTTCTACATCGACGGCCAGTTGGAACTGCACGTGTCGGGTCTGGGCAACTGGACCTTCTACCAGACCACCCTGCCGGCCGGCAGCCACGAGCTGAAGTGGGAGTACGCCAAGGACTACAGCGTCTCCGGCGGCAGCGACACGGTCTGGATCGACGAGCTGACCGTCGTGGCCGACAACACCGTGTGGACCGACATCGTGGCCCAGACCGACCCGGGAGCCAGCTCGGTGAGCTGGACGCCGCCGGCGGTCGGCAGCAACTACAAGGTGCGCGTGCGCACGGTCAACGGCGGCGCCTGGGACGAAAGCGATGCCGTCTTCAGCGTGGCCGAAGGCTCGTCGCTGCCGGGCGACCTGGACGGCGATTGCGACGTGGACCTGGCCGACCTGAGCATCATGCTCTCGGCCTACAACACCTGCGAC
>CAZRSM010000106.1:0-4122 GCA_964602755.1 uncultured Planctomycetales bacterium | reverse complement strand
CGACGAGGTGGTGCACGGCAAGCGCGCCCTGCTGGCGAAGATGCCGGGCGACATCTGGCAGCAGTTCGCCAACCTGCGCACGCTGCTGGCGTACCAGTACACGCGCCCGGGCAAGATACTGCTGTTCATGGGCGTCGAGCTGGCCCCGTGGCAGGAGTGGAACTACCAGCAGCCACTGGACTGGTCGCTGGTCCGTTTTCCCGAGCGCGCCGCCCTGCAGACCTACCTCGAAGACCTCGGCCGGCTCTATCACGACACGCCGGCGTTGTGGCGCAGCGACCCCGACCCCGGCGGCTGCGCGTGGATCGACTGCCACGACAGCGACAACTCGGTGCTCTCGTACTATCGCCGCGACGGCGATGACTACGCGGTGGTGATCCTCAACCTCACCCCGGTGCCGCGCGACAACTACCGCATCGGCGTTCCCGTGCCCGGCCGCTACGCGACAGTGCTCAACAGCGATGATTCGCGCTACGCCGGCAGCGGCTACCCCACCGCGGCCCGGGTCGACGCCGAGCCGATCCCCTGGCAGGGTTTTCAGCAGTCGATATGCCTCAATCTGCCACCATTGGCGGCGCTGGTGCTGGTGCCGTAGGGTCGTTCCGGTCGGGGTGCTAGAAGCTCTCGCCGCATTCCGGACAGCGCCGTTCGGTGAGCTGCCACAGCAGATACCCGCAACGCGCGCAGCGCGGTTCTTCGATATCGATATGGAACCTCAGCCCGCACTGCGGACACGCCGAATCGCCGATCGAGATGGTGTGCATCCCGCTGCAGCGCGGGCAGCGCAGCTCGACGGCCTTTGCGCTGCTTTCGAGGTGAACCACGCCTTGCACCTTGCGGATGCGGGCGAGGATCAGCAACGTAAGTCCGCCGCAGACGCCCAGGACCCCCAGGGATCCCAGGAGGCGCGCCATCAGCTCGGACACATCGTGGACCCAGATACACCTCGAGACGACCAGCGCCAGCAGACCGATGCAGATGATCGTTGCCACGCGAACCGCATTGGTCAGCGTGTCGACCGGACCGCGCACCACCAGGCAGACACACGCCCCGGCACACGCCAGCGTCCCCACGATTGCCGCCTGTCGGCCGATCGTCAGGTAGAGGTGACCGTAGTAGTAGTCCATCCATATCGACACCACGGCCGCCGCGAACCCGACGACACACAGGACCAGCGTGCTCAGCACCAGCCAGCGGTGACGACCTTGATCGAGCAACGACGCCGGCGGAATCGCCGCAAGGTAGTAACCCACCATGAGCAGCATGACCACCGCGGCCCGGCCCCACGCGTCGTAATCGGTCGTGCTCCACCAGATCACCGTGAACGCAACGAAATCGAACACCAACAGCACCAGGCCCGCACGGCTGAGGCCAGGCCACAAGCGACGCTCGAGCGTCTCGGCACACGCGATCCCCATGCCGCTGTGCAGTGCCAGCGCCATCAGCGTGATCAGAATCCGTGACGTCATGTAGTTGAATTGGCCGAACAGCAGCACGGCGCTGGCCAGGAGCGCGCCCGCTCCCAACGAGCCGATCAGGGCCCACAGCATCGACCGCTTCAGCCGCAGCCGTGAATCCACCTTATCGCCGGAGTGCTCTATTGCGCGGTCGTTGCGTGGGGTCGTCCCCATGGTCGCCACTCACATCCCCCGCTATCCCCCTGCCGGACCGATTGTAGTCTCCCCCTGACCGCGGCCCCAGCCACATCACAAACGCGCGCGGTGCGCAACCAGCGCGGGCCGGGCGGTTCCCTGCGGCTCGCCCGTGAGGGGCTGGACCAGCCTGATTCTGCCAGCTGATACTGCCGGGCGGCAAACCCAAAACCTCATCAGTCTTGACAACTGCGCGCACTGCGGTTAGGCAAACCGCTTGTTTCGAGCGGGAAGCCGGGCGCGCAGCGGCCGCCGGGGGTCTCGCCAGGGTCGGTCGCCCTTGACCAAAAGGCGTCGTAAACCCTTGATCTGCAAGGAGTTGTCATGACGACCACCTGTAATGTCGCCCTGTTGGGACAGAGGTTCATGGGGCGCGTTCACAGCAACGCCTACCTCAAGGCCGGCCGCTTCTTCAACGTCCCCATCCAACCGGTCATGCACACCATCGTGGGCATCGACCTGATATCCTTGGCGCCGTTCGCCGACCGCTGGGGCTGGAAGCAGTACTCCACCTCGTGGAAAGAAGTCATCAAGGAGTCGGCCATCGACCTGGTCGACATCGCCACCCCCAACCACATGCACGCCGAGCAGGCCCTCGCGGCCCTCTCGGCCGGCAAGCACGTGGCCTGCGAAAAACCCCTGGCCAACACGCTCAAGGAAGCCCGCATGTTGCGCAACGCGGCCGCCCGCTCGCGCAAGTGCAAGACCTTCGTCTGGTACAACTACCGGCGCTGTCCGGCGGTGGCCCTGGCCTATCAGCTCGTGCGCGAGGGGCGCATCGGCAAGGTCTACCATATCCGCGCCAAGTTCCTCCAGGACTGGGCCGGACCCGAGACGCCGCTGTCGTGGCGCTTCCAGAAAAAGTACGCCGGCTCGGGCGCCCACGGCGACCTGAACGCCCACATCGTCGATCTGGCGCGCTTCATCACCGGCGAGGAGTTCGTCGAGATCTGCGGAGCCGTCAGCGAAACTTTCATCACCGAGCGCGAGGTCATCGCCCCACCGCCCAAGTCGGGCGGTCGCAGTCCCAACCGTCGCCGCAAGAAGTCCATCGGCAAGAGCGACGTCGATGACTGCACGGTCTTTCTCGCCAGGACGGCCAGCGGCGCGGTGGCGACCTTCGAGGCCAGTCGACTGGCCGCCGGCCATCGCGTCACCAACGAGATCGAGATCAACGGCTCGGCCGGTTCACTGCGCTTCGAGTTCGAGGACATGAACGCCCTGTGGTTCTACGACCACACCGAGGACAAGCGTCTGGCCGGCTGGCGGCGGATCATCTGCACCGCCCCCGGCGTACACCCCTTCGCCGGTGCCTGGTGGCCCGAGGGGCAGGGCATCAGCTACGAGCACACCTTCGTGCACATGGTGGCCGAAATAATGGCCATGCTGGCCGGCGAACAGCCCATCATCCCCATGCCCGACTTCGCCGACGCTTATGAAACCCACCGCGTGCTCGAAGCCGCCAGCCTGGCGGCGAAGCACCGGGCGGCCGTCAAACTCACCGAGGTCAAATAACTGCCGGCGCCCTTGTCCGACGCTTGCCAATTGCGGGATAATTGGTAACGAACCAACCAGAGTGTGCCGTCAGGAAAGCCACCCATGCTCAAGCAGCACAACCAGCTCATGGTCTCGCTGCTCGTGCTGGCGGACGGCTGCGCGGTCGCCGTCGCCTGGCTGGCCAGCTACTGGATACGCTTCACCTGGCTGTCGGTCGATCCGGCCAAGGGCATCCCGCCGATCACCGACAAGTACCTGCCGCTGCTGCCGCTGGTGGTGGTGTCCCATCTTGTAATATTTTACCGCATAAGGCTTTATCGCCCGCGGCGTGCCCAGCGCGTCGTGGCCGAGACACGCGACATCGTCAAGGCTTTCCTGGTCGCGGTCGTCGCGGTGGTGCTGATCGACTACGCGATGCCGCAATCCCACAAGATCTCGCGCAAGTTCATCCTGACCTACGCCGTGGTGGGCACCACCTGCTTCGCGCTGTTCCGTGCCACGGTGCGCGTGCTGCTGCGTCAGCTCCGCAAGCACGGCTACAACCGCCGCACCGCGGCCATCGTCGGCACCGGCCGGGCGGCCCAGCGTCTGGCCCACGCCCTGCGGCGTAACGACTGGACCGGCTTCGAGATAGCGTATTTCGTCGACGACCAGCCGAGCGACGGCCAGCGGCACCTGCTCGATGCACCGGTCTACGGCCCGCTGGCCGACCTGCGCCGCATCGCCGAGCAGCACCCGGTCGACTCGGTCTTCATCGCCCTGCCGGCGGCCCAGCTCAACCGCACCGAGGAAATACTCGACGCGCTGGAAACCTCGCTGTCCGACGTGCGCATCGTGCCCGAGTTCAACCCCAGTTACGCCATGTGGCCCGACGTGACCCGCCTCGACGGCATCCCCATCCTCTCGCTGCGCCAGACGCCGCTGTACGGCTGGAACGCCGTGGCCAAGCGGGCCTTCGATCTGGTGGTGGGCG
>CAZRSM010000105.1:0-7483 GCA_964602755.1 uncultured Planctomycetales bacterium | reverse complement strand
GTTGCGGGGGCGTGACGCTGCCCTTTGCGGTTGGTTGGTGTTGTTTTGAACTACTCTCCTGAACACGAATGCGTCTCGTGCTCCTGTGTTGTCGCAATCTTCGGGACCAGCCTGCCCCGGCTGAGCGGGGAAATCGCAACTGTCCCGCCCGCGCAGTGGCACACCGGGCTGCGCAGTTCCCCGGCCGGCGAACCCAGATGCGTCGACGCCGGTACGTCCGCCAGCAGCGCGATACCCGCAACACTCATCTGCATGCCCTCTCGCGGGCGGGGCCGAGCACAATGCGACGGCGTTTTCCGGGTTTTCCCGCCACCACGGAGAAGTCCGTTGTCGGGCGTGGTGGTCCACCTCCTCACCCGGTAGCCTGCTGGTCCCCTCCGGTCTCATGGTCAGTTACTCGCTCGGGCACGAAAACGCTGCACGCTTCCGGTTCGCGGCCGACCGACGGGCAGGGTGGTGGGTGGCGAAGGGACGGGCCGGGCCACGACCGGTCACGCCGTTGCCCCCCGATGCCGGCACGTTGCCGGCCGTCACCGCGACGACCCTGTTGGCCCGGCGGCCGGTTGGCGCGGCAAGGCCGTCGGCCCGGGTTCCATCCGCCGCTACGCCGGAAAGAGCCGGGATCGGCATCGCGGGCAGGTCAGAAACGGGGCCGATAACGGTTGCCGCCAGCATGGTCGTTCCGTGCTGCCCGGCCTTCCTGATCTGGCCAGGCATCTCAACCAACACTTCTTTGGCAAGTAACGTTCCAGTAAGGCCCTGGAGCCGACGACCCGGAAAACCGCACTACTTGTCGATCAGAACGCGTTTTGGGTCCGCGTCGAAGCGGATGGGCGTCCGATAATGGACGGCGTCGAGAATCCTGATTCTCATTGCATGGAAAAAGGCTCGCTTGCATTCCCGGATTCGAGAAGCGCACCGGCCCGGATGGTGGCGGAGTTCGCGTTTGCCGCGGCTGCCGAGATTTCGCATCTTTCCAACAGAGGAGAAGCCGCCCTCGGAGGTTGGCGAGCCGCAACGTGCGGCACAACGGGACAGAAGCTCCGAGGGCTGACACATGACGACTTCCTTCTACGCCTGGCGCCTCGGGCAGAGGTTCTGGCTGGGCGCGATCCTGGCCGGCGCGGCGGTTTCGGCGACGTTTGGCGGCGGGCGCGTTCTCGTACGCAGTGCGGTTGACCAGCTCCGCTACGGGCCGGGTATCAGCAACCACCCGGTGCACGTGCGGCCTTCGCGGGCGGTGCAGATACCGGAAGGCTGGCCGCTGGACCATCGCGGTGCTATCACCTGTCTGACCTGCCATCGCCAGCTACCCGGCCTGCGCGACGGGGCCGACCCGATGTTGCGCGGGGCCACCGCCCGGCGCCGGGGCGACGAGACCTTCTGCATGAATTGCCACAAGGCCGACGCGGAGCAGACCGCCGCCGGCCTGCACTGGATGGCCCTGGACGTAGCCCACGTGAAGCCCGAGGACGACCGCCGGGTACGCACGCTGGGGCGGCTGGACGAGTATTCGCGGCGTTGTCTGGAGTGTCATGACGGGGTCAACGGGATCGATTCGCGCGAGGCGCTCGGTCGTGGTCACGGGGGGTCGGACCTGAAGCGCAACCATCCGGTGGGGGTACGTTATCGCGACAACAAGCCGCGCGGCGCACGGACGCAACTGCGTTCGATGCACATGTTGCCGGCGGAGGTACGGCTGCCCGGGGGACGGGTCAGTTGCGTATCGTGCCACGATCCGTACTCGCAGCAGCGTTATCAACTGACGGTGCCGATCGAGCGCAGCGAATTGTGCTTCACCTGCCACCCGCTGGACTGATGGCGATCGGGGCCGCCGGCGTGGCTCAGTACCAGCGGTTGGTGTCGGTGCGGAGCTGATCGAAGATCAGGTCGATGCCGGCGTCGACGACGCCGTAGATCACGTTTTCCAGGGTTTTCTGAGGGTCCACCTCGGTAAAGATGATGGTGCGCGTGGCGGTTTCGGCGATGTCGACGAGCTGATTGCGAACCTCGGGGCAGCCGCCGACCAGCATCGGCAGTACCGCGATCAGGGCGGCGGCCAGGACGGTTCTTGCCGGCTTGGATGGTGCTTTCACCAGTTTCACCTCCGCAGGTATCGGCAGCCTCTACGACGCACAGACGCACACGATTATCGCATCGTGCAAGTGTCGCAGCCAAGCCAATCTTAGGCAAATCTCGTGCCGCAGGCGTCGGAAAACCGATCAGCGGGTCCGCTCAGGCGGCTAAGATAGAAATAAGAGCTCTTGCCGCGCCGGCGCCGGGCTGCGCGCGGCACGCCACTTGCCAGCCACCAGGACGGCTGGAGACTCTGCGCTCGGAGAGATGGAGCCATGGCCGCGGATGCAGTTGCCGGCGATTCCCGTTGCGGCGACGATCGAACGCCGCCTGATCAGGGGGTCGCCGCGCCCGATGAACGGTCCTCAGCCGCCTGTGACGGCCAGTGCGCACTGCTGGAAGACGTGAATCGCACCGGCCGGCTGAGCTGCCTGCGTCAGGTGGACGGGCGCGAGCGCCGGCGCGAACCGCTCGTACAGCGCAAGGCCGCTCACGTGCTGGGGTTGCTGGTCGTCCTGTGCGGCTTCGCGGTGCTGATCGTGGGGTGGGAAGTGGTCGCCGAGCGCTTCTATCCGCACATGTCGGTGGGCGTCCGGCACGCGCTGCTGACGTTGCGGGCGGCGGTGGTGACCGGCCTGGCGGCGGGGATCGTCTACGTGCTGATGCGTCGGCAACAACGGAGGCTGGCGGATACGGCCGACCAGCTTGTGCGGCTGCTGGAATCTTACCAGGCCAACCCGGACGTGCCGGTACGTTTCGAGAACCCGCATCTGGTTCCGTGTCATGAAGCCGTCTCGTGCAGCGCCCACGACTGTCCGGCCCGGCATTCCGACGACGACCGCTGCTGGCAGATCATGGCCCGCTTGCGGATGAACGGCGACAGTGGTCTGCCGCGGCTCGAACTCCAGCAGTGCATGGAATGCGAAGTTTATCGGCGCTCGTGTCCCGACCGGCTCACGGAGCTGGGCGAGGCCTTCAACAACCTGATGTTCCTGCTGGAAGCCGAGGCGCGGCGCACGCGGCGCATGCAGTCGCAACTGGTCGAGCGCGAGAAGATGGCCGCCATCGGCCAGATATCGGCCGGCGTGGCGCACGAGATCGGCAACCCGCTTTCGAGTATTTCGTCGATCGTGCAGATGCTCAAGCGGCGCGGGGGGCGCGAATCTACCGACGAGCAACTGGCCCTGATCGAGACGCACATCCGGCGCATTTCGACCATTGTGCGCCAACTGGTGGCCTTCGCCCGGCCGACGGCCGAGCGCTGGGAGCTGGTCGATTTGCGCGAAGTGCTCAAGGACGTGATACGGCTGGTCTCGTACGATCGGCGGGCGCGCGACGTGGAGATCATTTTCGAGCAGCCGCGCGTGCTGCCCAGGACCTACGCCCTGCACGACCAGCTTCAGCAGGTGTTCTTGAACCTGGCGCTCAACGCCCTGGACGCGATGCCGGACGGGGGAACGTTGCGGATCACGGTCGAGTCGCGGCGCGGTCGCATCGTGACGCGGATCGAGGATTCGGGCTGCGGCATTTCGCCGGAAGTCGGCCGGCGGATCTTCGAGCCGTTTTTCACCACCAAGCCGCCCGGTGAAGGTACCGGGCTGGGGCTGGCGGTAAGCTACGGCATCATCCGCAAGCACGATGGCGTGATCGACTTTGCGCCGGGCGAAAATGGGGGCACGGTGTTTACCGTGGAGATTCCGATCAATCACGAAGTGCCGGAGTCGCATGATGGGCAGATACACGATTCTGCTGGTAGACGACGAAGACACCTTGCGCGATAACCTGGCGCACGTACTGCGTGACGAAGGTTTCGAAGTGATCGCCTGCGCCGACGGAGCCGCGGCCCTGCGCGAGCTCAAGACCAGCCGGGTGGACGCGCTGATCACCGATCTGCGCATGCCCGGCATCAGCGGCATGGAGCTGATCGACCACGCCACGCGCCTGGCGCCCAACGCGGTGATCGTCGTCATAACCGCCTTCGGCGAGGTCGAGACGGCCGTCGAGGTGATGAAGAAGGGGGCCCAGGACTACATCTGCAAGCCCATCATCTTCGACGAGCTGATTTTCAAGATTAAGCGCCTGCTGAGCCACAAGGAGCTGGCCCAGGAGAACCGGCTGCTGCGCGAGCAGGTGCGCGGGGCCTACGAGACCACCGCCATCGTGGCCCGCTCGCCCTCCATGAAGGCCATCATGGAAGCCGCCGAACGCGTGGCCCAGACCAACAGCAACGTGCTGATCTGCGGCGAGAGCGGCACCGGCAAGGAAGTCATGGCCCGCTACCTGCACTTCAAGGGCCCGCGGCGCGACCGGCCGTTCATCGCGGTCAACTGCGGCGGACTGGTCGAGGGGCTGGTCGAGAGCGAGCTGTTCGGCTATCGGCGCGGGGCCTTTACCGGGGCCGAGGCCGACCGGCGCGGCTACTTCGAGGCCGCCGACGGGGGCACGCTGTTTCTCGACGAGATCGGCAACCTGCCGCTGACCAGCCAGGCGGTGCTGCTGCGAGCCATCGAGCAGAAGGCCATCGTGCGCATCGGCGACACGCGCCCGCGGCCGGTGGACATCCGCGTGATCGCGGCCACCAACCGGGCGCTCGAGCCGGCGGTAGAGGCCGGCGAGTTTCGCGAGGATCTGTTCTTCAGGCTCAACGTGGTGCGCATCACCATGCCGCCGCTGCGCGAGCGGCCCGAAGACATCCCCGCGCTGGTCGAGTTCTTCGTCAAGAAGTTCAATGCCGAGCTGAAGACCAACTGCCCGGGTTTCGAGCCCGAGGCCATGGAAGCCCTGTGTCGCAATCGTTGGCGCGGCAACGTGCGCGAGCTGCAGAACACCGTCGAACGGGCGCTGATCTTCGCCGGCGACCGGCGCGTGACGCTGGCTGATCTGTGCGGCATAGACAGCGTGATCGGTGCCCCGGCCACCAGCCCCCCCATGGACCTGCGCTCCGCGGTGCGCGACTTCGAGCGGCGCCACATCCTGAGCATGCTGGCCCGCTTCGGCAACAACAAGAAGGCCGCCGCCGAGGCCCTGGGGATCGGGTTGTCGAGCCTGTATCGCAAGATGGACGAGCTGGGCATCGCCAAAGGCGTGGTCGGCGCCCCTGAAACCGGACAGACCGTCGGCTAGAATGTCCGCACGGTCGGTTCTCATCCTTTAGCGGCTAGCGTTAGCGAGGCAGTCGAAACATGCTCAAAGACCCGTTGTGTAACACGAACCGCTGCGGCTCAGCGGTATTGGTCGCAGTGCTGCTGGCAACATGCCTCGCGCCGGGGGAGGCCACGGCCCAGGTGCCGGGCGGCGGGCTGCACCCGCTGATGCCCAACCAGGAGCTGGTATTGCAGTGTCGCCTGGGCGACGGGGACCAGGCTGTCGCCGCCGAGACGCCGCTGAAGCTCAAGTCCTACTCCGAGCCGGCCGAGCTGTCGCAGGTGGTCGAGCTGGCCGGCCTGGAGGGCGTCTTGCGCGTGACGCGCTTCTTGCCCAAAGCCGCCATCGAGCAGCAGGCCCTGGCCGAGAGCGGGTCCCAGGCCAGGCCGCTGGTCAAGCTGGTCATCAAAGGGCCGACGCAGACGTTCGAGCGCTGGCTGGTGGCGGGCGATCCCGAACACAACCGCCTGCTGAGCTTCATCGGCACCTGGCGCTTCATGCAGGTCGAGCCAGGGGAGCCGCATGCCAAGCTCTACGACGCCTTCGCCCGGGAGCTGACCCGGCCGCCCATGCTGCTGGTGAGCGGGCCCGACGGCGAGATGCTCGAGCGCCTGGAGGCCAGGAAGGGCGCGCGCTGCAAGGTCGACAAACTCGACTGTACGCTGACCGTCAAGGAGTTCTTCCCGCATTTTGCCTTCGACGAGAAGCAGGCCAAGCCGACCAACCGCTCGGACAAGCGGCTCAATCCGGCAGCGCTGGTTGAGATCCGCCGCGGCGAGCAGCACGAAGAGCGTTGGGTCTTCGCCAAGTTCCCGAAGTTCAATGCCGGCAAGACCAGCCTGCCGGTGCGGGTGCAGCTCGATTGCCCGGTGGTTTCGAAGCGTTCGGTGCCCGACTTTGCCGTCGTGGCGGTTGGCCGGTCCGAGCTGGAGATCTGGACGCGCCAGGAGGACAAGTGTACGAAGCAGCAGGGTGCGCTGAACAAGCCGGTCAAGGTGCCCGGCTCGAACTATGAGTTCAGCCTGGCGCAGTATCTGCCGGCCGGGCGGCTGGTCGAGCGCTACGTGCCGGCCGAGGGGCGTGACGCGGTCCGCGCCCTGGAATTGAAGTTCGAGGCGCCCGACGGCACCAGCCGGTCGGTGTGGCTGGCGATGGGCAGGGTCCGCAAGGTGCGGCTGAGCGACCAGAACGTGCTGCTGTGGTTCGGGCCGCGGCTGCGCCAAGCCCCCGGCCAGGGGCCCCATCCCTAGCCTGCGCCGCCGGCCGACGATCAGCCGGGCGGCTTTGCGGGCCGCCGGGAACGATGGGCATTTGACCGTAAGACTCCAGGAGGTTCGACGTTGGCTAGATTCACAGCGGGCATGAGCGTAGTTCTGGGTTGCCTGGTACTGAGCGGCTGTGCGGCCAACCGGCAGCGCGACCGCACCTTGCTGCTGTTTCCCATGCCGCCGGCCAAGCCGCGCATCCAGTTCCTGACCACATTCAACGGGGCCGATGCCATCAAGGGCGGTGGGGGTGCCCTGGAGGAGTTTCTGCTGGGCGAAGAGAGCGCGCAGGAACGGCTGATCAACAAGCCCTACGGCGTGGCGGCGCGCGACGGCGTGGTCTACGTCTGCGACACCAAGGGCATTGCCCTGTGCCGCATCGACTTCAAGAAGCGCACCTATTCGGTGCTGGGAGTGCGGGGCCCCGGGCGGCTGCGCAAGCCGATCAACGTGGTCATCGATCAGCTCGGCTACAAGTTCGTCGCCGACCCGCTTCGCAAAGAGATCGTGGTCTTCGGGCCCGACGACCGGTACGTCACGGCCTTTGCCGTGCCCGAGCCGTGCCGGCCGGTGGACGTGGCGGTCTACGGCGACGAGCTGTTCGTACTCGACAACGACGAAAGCTGCCAGATCGTGGTGATGGACCGCCGCACGGGCGAGGTGCTGCGCACTTTCGGGGGGCCGGGCGGCGAGCCGGGCCGGTTCAAGATTCCCAACAGCCTGTGCGTCGATTCGCAGGGCTACATTTACGTCACCGACACACACAACTGGCGCATACAGAAGCTGACTCGCAACGGCGAGCCGATCTGGCAGAAGGGCATGCCGGGGTATCACATGGGACAGTTCGGCCGGCCGCGCGGCATCCGTGCCGGCCCCAACGACGTGATCTATGTGGTCGACGGCGCCACCGAGATCGTGCAGATGTACGACACCGAGGGCCGCACGCTGATGTACTTCGGCGGGCCGGGCAACATGCCCGGTGCCCTGGTGCTGCCTGC
>CAZRSM010000104.1:0-5210 GCA_964602755.1 uncultured Planctomycetales bacterium | reverse complement strand
GAGCGGTCGGCCGCCCGCAACGCGGCCACCAGCTCCCGCTCGAACTGGCGCATGGTGTTGGCCACCATGGTCTGATACAGGTCGCGCTTGTCGGCGAAGAACTTGTAGAGCGTGCCCACCGCCACGTCGGCCCGTTTGGCGATTTCGGCCATGGTGGCGGCATCGAAACCACGCTCGACGAACAGCGCCATCGCCGCCTGCAGTATCCGCTGACGACGCTGCTCGCGCTCCGCACCATTGGCCTGGTTTGAACGACTCGTCGGGGTCTGTTGCGACGAGTGCTCGCTGGAGGGACCTTGCTGCGTCAACTTGTACACCTCACTGTGATTCGACTTGGCTCGAACGCTATTCTAGAACGCCATCAGGCGTGCGTAAAAAGGTATTCGGCCCGCCCGGCGCCTCACGCCGGCCACCACGGCAGCAGCGTCCAGAGCCGGAGACGCCAAACGGTCACCGCGCCGACCGCCACCACCGCCGCCAGCACCGCCAGCTTGACCCACGCCGTACCCCGCTCGAAGGCCGCCACCGCCAGCGGGTCGTGCGCCAGGCGCAGGATCGTCGCCACGCGCGAGGCGATCGAGCCGTGCCGCCAACTGCGCGCCCGCGGCGGAATACCGTTGAGCTGCGCCACCTCCTGCAGCGTCTGCGCGAAGACCTGCGCCGCCGTCACGCACAGCGGATCGCCCTTCTGGGCCGCGTGGGCCTGCGCCGGGTCGGACGGATCGTGCAACGGACAGTCCCCCTCGCACGGCAGCCCGGCCAGCATCAGCGTGCGCACGCCGAAGATGTCGGCCTGTCGCTCGAAGCGGCGCGAGAGCCAGCCGAACAGCAGCCCCCACTTGATCGTCAGGCCCGCCGCCGTCAGCGTCACCACCGCCTCGTAGGTCTTTCGGTCTGCGCCGCGGCAGTAGTCTCCCGCCAGCGTGACCAGGCAACCGCTGATCGCCGCGAACAGCAGGAAAAAGAGGATATGGTGCTTCTTGACGTGGCCGGCCTCGTGGCCGAAGACCGCCTCGACCCGCACGTCGTCCATCTGCTCGAGCATGCCGTCGGTGATCAGGAAGTAACGAAACGGCGCCAGCACCCCCATGACCGCCGCGTTGATCATCATCCCGCCCGTGTGCCAGACCAGGATCTCGCGGCAGCGCATCCGCAGCTTGCGCGACAGGTGCACCAGCCGATCGCGCAACGGTCCCGGCGGCAGGGCCTGCGTAACCCACACCCGTCGCAATATCATCGGCGCCACCAGCGCCACCGCGCCCGCCGACGTGCCCAGCAGTACGTCGGGAAACAACGGGTGACCCGCCCAGGCGCGCAGCTCGGTTTCGTAGTGCACGATCAGGTCGCGGGCCGCCAGGATCAGCAGCATCGGCACCAGGATGAACAGCACCTGGTGGCGCAGGTTGAACAGCAGGTAGCGCCCCAGCGGCCACAGCGGCCGCACCGGCCGGCTGCGAAACAGCCAGGTCTCCAGCGCGATCGCCCGCACCGCCCGGTCCGCCGGGTAGATGGCGGTCCAGACCAGCAGGATCGCGATAACCAGCGGCGTTGCGGCCAGGACGCCCGGCACCAGTGGCCATTGTCCGATAATCGGCACCGCGCGGCACAGCACCAGCCAGTTCGTCAGTGCCAGCACGCCCACCTGCGCCAGTCCCAGCACCGTGCGGACGATGAGCATCCCGCGATTGAGGGCGAACTGCCCGATGCCCGGGTCGGCCGGGTTGCGTTCCAGCAGCCGCAGAGCCCGCCGCCCCACCAGCCAGGCCACGCCCGCCGGCAGCAGCGTCGCCGCGCACACCACCGCCAGCACCTTGCCCGGCGCGGCCACCCACTCCAGGGGCGGCCCGTCGAACGCCAGGATCAGCGACAGCGCCATGATGACAATCACGTACATCGCGGCGGCATCATATGCCAAAGCCGGTCGGCTGGCACCTGGAGTCCCTTGTTTGCAGGCCTGGTGGCGTGCGTCGGCACGAGGCTGCCGGAAACGCGAGTTGACCGGGGGATTGACTCGGCCGGCGAGTTTGGCTAACTTCTCTGGCGACAATCAGGATTGCGTCAGACGCCGCCCCCATCGTCTAGTGGCCTAGGATATCAGGTTCTCATCCTGGAGACGGGGGTTCGAGTCCCCCTGGGGGCGTGGCAGGGTCGCCGTGCAAGCAGCCGCACGGCGGCCCTGTTTGCTGCGCCGGCGGCGCGGGTCAGCCGCGCTGCCGCCGGATGGCCCGGACTATCCATCGAGCCGTTCCCGGCCGGTGAGGCGGGTGGGCCGCGCTCGGCGGTCGCCTCCTGAAGCGCCAATCGGCACTCGCCAGCCTGGGTCGGCCGGTTCCAAGTGCACCAGGGCCGCCACGATCCTCGGTCACGTCCGTTCGGGGTGTCTTGGCAGTTTTTTCTTGACCGCGCATTTGCGATGTGCATACTTTGCGGCCCGCAAAAGGAGAACGTTGTGCTTCGCTACACGCACAATCGATTCCGATTCGCTGTTGCGCCGGCCGGCGCGGCACCGTGCCGGCTGCGCTTCGAGTGCGGCCGCCGGCGCTCGGCCGCCTAGCCGACGCGACTTCCCCTTATATCCAGTACTGAAACGGCACTATAGGTTCTGATTCGCGCGCGGCGTCTGCGCGGCACATACGCCTGGCGCTGCTGGAAGAACGTGACGGAAGACTGCCCAATGGAAACCACCCCGCAAACGCGCATGCTCGCCGAGCTGCTGGCACCCGAGGACATCCGCCCGGACCACTACGTCGCGGTGCTGTACGTGGTCGGTGAATTCGTCCCGTGGGGTGCTCTCGAAGAATCGCAGTGGCGGGCCGTGGAGCCGATCCGCGTGCTCCTGACGCCGCGGTACACCGCCCACCCCGTGCAGGTCGTGGAAGTGTGCCTGCCCTACGTGCTCGTTCGCGACGCCGAGGGCGATTGCGCGACGCTGGACGTGCGCCGCGTCAGGCTGGCACGCGTCTCGACGCGTTTCGGCCGCCGGGCCTTCGAGCTCGTGCGGGAGCGCAAGAAGCAGAAGAAGAAAAACGACAGCGATGATGACGACGACGATGACGACCGAGGCCTGGTGCCGGTGCCCGCGGGCGCCGCACCGGGCTTCAGCACGCCGCGCCGTAATTGGCCAGCAGGATCGCCAGGTCGGGCAGATCCACGGTTCCGTCGTAGTTCACGTCGCCGGCGAGCGGCTCGATCGGCGGGTCGAAGCGCACGTTGTCGAGCCATAGCGTAAAGCCCGCGCCCCACGTGTCGGCGTGGATCTCGAGGTAGTTGCTGCCGGCCAGGCGAGGCGTGCCGACCGTGGTGCGCGTCCACGTGGCGTCGCCGGCCAGAGGCAGTGTGACCTGCGCCCCCGTGCCGCGCGCGTCGTTGGGCAGCTCGTGATCCGGGCGGTATTCGTGGTAGTTGCCCGCGTCGGTGCCCGGCCGTGCCCTCGGCCAAAGGCTCTGAAGGCCGTGGTCGGCGTTCTCGGCACAGACCCGCAGCGACACGCCGCCCGAACCGCAGGCGGCTCGGCGGCGACAGCATTTCCTCGCCGCCCGATTGGCGCACTCAACTTGTTCTGTAGCAGAGAGTCATACCAGGCGCACGGTCAGTTTCCGCCGGTCTGGAGCTGTTCGAGGAACTGGCTGCCGATCACGTCCTGCGTGGCGGCCTGTCCCAGCGTGGTGAACAGCGTGCGGTACAACCCGCCGCCGTTGCCACCCGAAAGCTGTTTGCTGCGCCGCTCGAGCAGCGGGTCGTAGACCACCGTGACGCCGAACGGTCCGATCTGCAGGTTGTCGAGCACCCAGCGCTGGAACAGCGTGTCGGCGGTTTCGGGCACCTCGAGGATGTCGCCGCTGCGCAGCACGATGTCGGGCTGCTGGCCCTGCCTGATCTTGGCCAGGTCCAGTCTGACGCGCAACTGTCTGCCATCTGGCAACTTGCGCCACAGCGTGGCTTCGCTGGGGTTCAACAGCTCCGTGGTCCCGCCAGCGGCTGCCAGGGCGCGCATCACGGTCAGCTTCGACCCGGGTGGTATCTCGATCGGGCCGGGCTTGGCGACCAGCCCCATGGTATAGACCACGTTGAGGTCCGCCGGCTCGACAATCAGCATGTCGCCGGTCTGCAGCGGCGGGGCCGTCAGAGCCCGGCGGTAGTCGTTGATGTCCGTAAGGTCATAGACAACAGGCTCTTGCGATGAGCGGGCCGGTATGACCCGCACCCGCAGGGCACTCTCCGGTCCGAAGCCGCCTGCCTTTTGCAGCGCATAGAGCACGTTGCGCTGGTTGCGTGGCAGCTTCACCAGCCCGCGCAGCCCCGCAGCCCCGGCGACGAACACCGTGGTCTGGTGTTTGCCGGTCAACTCGGCGTAGACCGAGAGGTCCTTGACGTAGCGCGGCACGTAAGCGCTCGTGATGGCGCGCTCCACGGTCTCGAGGTCCATGCCTTCGACGCTCAGCGGCCCCACCAGCGGCAGGTCGATCTTGCCGTCGGCATGCACGCGGACCCGGACGGCAGTCTCCTCGTAACCTTCGTCCAAACCGGTGATGTGCAGCGTGAGCACGTCACCGGGCACCACGCGGATGGGCTGGTTGTCGGTCAGCCCGATGCGGCTCTCGTCGATGCGCACCGGCTGCGACTCGGCCTGCTGTTGGCGCTGGCGCTCGATTTTTTCGAGCGCAGCCACGTCGATGCGATTGTCGGGCGGACACCCGGTGATCACCAGCGCCAAAGCCAGACCGACGGCACGCGCCAACGCACGACAACGATGCCCAGCCGTGGCGGCGCGCGATGGATTGGCGCCAGCCGCTGCCTGAGAGCTTGCTTTATAGGACATCACGGCGTGATCCTTTCACGAAATGAACGGGACCGACGGCCGATCTCATTTTCAGCATCGAACGAATCGATGCACCGCTTCAATGCAGCCCCGACAAGGCGCGTCACCGGTTCATTCTTGCGGTTTCGCCCCCGGAGCAGGGTCGATGGTAACCGCCGTCTGCCGGCACCGCCACCATACCGGTTGCCGGACGCCGCAGCGGCACACGCTTCACCAGCCGCCGGCACCGCGCGCGAGCACGCCACGCGCGGCTGGAAACGTTACAATCCCGGCGTAACCAGCGGGGCGATCGCGGTCCTCCGCAGCCAGGCCGCGATCCTCGTTGTTTTCTTGACGCGAGGCAGCAGGAAAGGCGTACCGCCGCGTCGCCCGCCGACTGGTTGCAGACGAT
>CAZRSM010000103.1:0-7835 GCA_964602755.1 uncultured Planctomycetales bacterium | reverse complement strand
CGACTCCCTGAGAAGCCGCCAGCTCCATGGCCTTGTCGGCGTTGGCCTTGAGCGTGACCGCCTTGGCACCACGCATTACGCCGTCGGTGGTGATCAGCGTCTCGCACCTGGAGTCCACGATGCGGTCGGCCAGCGAATCGGGGCTGAAGCCGCCGAAGACGATCGAGTGCACGGCACCGATGCGGGCGCAGGCCAGCATGGCGATGGCCAGCTCCTTGACCATCGGCATGTAGATGCTGACGCGGTCGCCCTTCCTGACGCCGAACTTCTTGAGCACGTTGGCGAACTTGCAGACCTCGGTGTGCAGCTCGCGGTAGGTCAGCTTGGCGTCTTCGCCCGGCTCGTTGCCTTCCCAGATGATGGCGACCTGATCGCCGCGCTTATCGAGATGGCGGTCGAGGCAGTTGTAGGTGATGTTGGTCTCGGCGCCGATGAACCACTTGATCGAGATGTCGCCGGCAAAGTCGTACTCGCGGACCTTGGTCCACTTCTGCTTCCAGTAGAAGCCCTCGGCGATCTCGCTCCAGAAGCCTTCGGGGTCTTCGATGGATCGGTTGTACATCTGGCGGTACTGGTCGAGCGACTTTATGTGGGCGCGCTCTGCAAACTCGGCCGGTGGCGGAAAAACCCGTTCCTTCGCTTCGACTTCGATCATGACTGTCTCCTGTCGCCAAGCGACTGCGCGGTATCTACATTTGCGGCCACGGCTGCGCCGCTGACGGGGCGTGGCAGCCGGCCGGCAACCTGTTCGCCGGTTGAGCTGTGCGGGTTAAACGGGGAACGTCGGCGTGCGAGCCGGGTCGAACTGCGGTTCGCAACACCTTGGCGCCGGCTGGCTGGGTGGCGTGCTGGTCGTGCCATGCCATTCCCCGATGGTGCGCCTCAGCGTGGTTTGACTACCAGACGACGGGCAAACCTCGTTCCAAGCGGCGCGCTGCCGTCACGATGGGCCGGTCCGTCGCCTGCGGGCCACGTGCCGCGCAGCAGGTGCCGGGTCCCGCTCGGTCGTGAGGCCGATTCAACCCTATAGTTTCGGCGACGCAGCTCAGGCGGCTTGATTGCATCCCGCGCACGGGCGCCGCTCGGCAAACGTTGCGCAGTCGCTGCGCCGACGCCGCTGAAGGGCCAGTCACGACATATAGTCACGCGTGCATATAATGATCGGCCCGATGGGGGAAATGGCGCAGCGCTGGGAGTTTTTCAGCACAGCGGCCGCGCCACTGACGATCGGGTGATCTACTCCTGCTCGGCGGTGACGCGCGCCAGGGCGTTGTTGGCCATGTGGCCGATGATCGCCAGCACTATCAGGGCGCCGACCACTGAGCCAGCCGTCAGCCAGATACTGCCGGCCTTGTCGAAATCGAGATCGGACAGCCCGGCGCCGATCATGGCGGCCGCCAGCGTGCGCGGCGCCATGCCCAGCAGCGTGCCGGGCAGATAGGCGCCCAGCGGCACGCGCGTGGTGGCCATCACCAGGTTGGTCAGCGCAAACGGTGAGCTGGGCAGCCGCACCAGCATCACGATCAGCAGAGTCCGCCAGAAACCGCTCCTGAGCAGGGCCCGGTAGACCGCCCGCCACTTGGGGTTTTCTTCGATCACGTCGACCACGCGCTGGCCGCAACTGCGCCGCGCGATGCCGAAGCCGATCAGCGCTGCGCCGCCGAAACCCGCCAGCGCCGCTCCGAACCCCGGCCAGGCGCCGAAGGCCCAGCCGCCGAGCACCGCCTGGGCGTAGGTCGGCAACAGCGCCAGACCGGCGAGGATCGCGAAGGCCGCGATGTAGATCACCACGCCGAGCTGCTCGTGGTGCGCCAGCCACTGGCCCAGCGGCTTGAGCTGCGCCAGCAGCAGAAAGCCGCCGATCGCCGGCAGCGTACTGGCCACCAGCGCCAGCGGGCCGGCCGGGCCGATTCGCCTGATGATGGCGGCCAGCCGTGGCGGCGCGGGTGACTCGGTCTGCAGTGGTTGCTGATCTTTCATCGACTTGCAGAGCATGTAGCAGCAGGCCGGCCGAGGCGGTGGTGCTGAGCCGTCCGGGCCGGCCTGCTGGTAATCACTGGTCAGTTGCGACCGGGTCAGTCGCCCTTGCGGAAACGGGTCAGGCGTTCCTCCAGATCGGCGATCATGGCCGGGTCGGATTTGCTCTCCCTGGCAAGCTTGACGGCCTTCTCCTGCACCTTGACCGCCAGCTCGCGCTGGCCGTTCTCATATAGTGCCAGCGCGTAGGTATCGAGGATCGAAGCGTCCTGGCCCTTGGTGGCCTCGTTGGCGGCCACGGCGGCCTTGAGGGCCAGCTTGTGGTCGCGCACCGCCAGCCCCTTCTTGGTCAGGATGTCCCACGCCAGGCGATTCATGAGCCCCGGGTTGTCCTTGGCCAGATCGTAGACCTGCGCGCCGACCTTGGCGGCTTCCTGCTCGTTGCCGGCCTCAGCGGCCAGCTCGAAGTACTTCTTCATCAGCGTAAAGGCCTTCATCATGCGGGCCTGCTCGCGCTGCCGCTGCTCGATCAGAGCCTTGGCGTCGGCCACGTCGAACTTGCCGGCGATCACCTTGTCGAGCACTTCTTCGATGCCGCCCATCGGATGGTCGTGCCAGATGATGCGACCCTTCTGGTCGACGATGAAGGCGTGCGGGATGCCGCGCTGACCGTAGGCGTCCATGTAGGCCTTCGAGGTCTTGCCCTCGTCGTCCACCGCCACCACGTAGTCCATCTTGGCCCCCTGCTTGTCGACGAACTTGCGCACCGTGGCGGCCGGCTCGGTGCTCACGCCCACGATTACCACGTTCTTGTCCTTGTACTTCTTCTGCATCTCGGTCAGGTGCGGAATGCTGCGGCGGCACGGGGGGCACCAGGTGGCCCAGAATTCGATCACGTAAACATGCTTGCCGTCGGCTGCCGTCGGATCGACCGGCTTGCCCTTGACCCACTCGGAAATGGCCAGCCTGGGGGCCTTGTCGCCGATCTTGCCCTCGGCCAGAACGCTGGCAGAGGCGATAGCGACGGCAAGAAGGGCCATTGTTCGGCTTTTCATCTGCTGATCTCCTGATACTCGGCTCGTTTTGCCTGGCCGCCCGCATTCGTTGCAGGCGGCGGCCATGAGAATAGTACCGCCAAACCGGACCGCGATAGCACTCCCCGGCCGGAAAACCTGCTCCCGCCCCCCGCCACAACGGCCGACCGGGCCTTTCAATTGTTGTGAAAGCTGCACCGCCCGCTGGACAGCCGGCCCGCAGGTGAAATAAACATTATGCATGGCAAACGGCCAGGACAACGCAGCGCGACTCGGCCTGGCGACGCCCTCGTCGGCGGCGCTGCATGACCTTTTCGCCCCCATCGCCGACGACCTGGCCCGCGCCAACCAGGTCTTCCAGCAGGAGCTGCACAGCGAAAAGGACCACGTGGCCCGGCTCTGCGCCCACGTCGAACGCTTCCGCGGCAAACAGATCCGCCCGGCACTGGTGCTGCTCAGCGCCCGGGCCAGCGGCGGCATCCGTCCGGCCCACCACGTGCTGGCCGCCGTGGTCGAGCTGGTCCACATCGCCACGCTGGTCCACGACGACGTGCTCGACGAGGCCGACCTGCGCCGCCGAACCGAAACCGTCAGCCGCCGCTGGGGCAACGAGTCGGCGGTGCTGCTGGGCGACCTGCTGTTCAGCCACGCCTACCGGCTGTGCAGCACGCTGGATTCGCAGTTCGCCGCCCTGCAGATCGGGCAGACCGCAGTCGACCTGTGCGCCGGGGAGCTGCTGCAGGTCAGCAGCGCCGGCCGGCGCGACCTCAGCGAGGCCGAATACTTCGAGATCATCGAGGGCAAGACGGCCTCTCTGATCGCAACCTGTTGTCTGCTGGGGTCTTACTACGCCGGCGCCGACGAAGCGACCGTCGAGGCCCTGCGCCGCTACGGACGCGACGTGGGGCTGGCGTTCCAGATCACCGACGACCTGCTCGACTTGCTGGGCAGCGAGCAGGTGGTGGGCAAGTCGCTGGGCCGCGACATCGAAAAAGGCAAGCTGACACTGCCGTTGATCCATTGCCTCACCCAGGCCCCCCCGCGGTGCCGGCAGGAGCTGCTCAACCTGCTGGAGGACCGCGACCCGCGACGCTATCGGCGTATCGCCGAGCTGCTGCAATCCGCCGGCAGCGTGACCTACGCCCAGCAGGCCGCCCGCGGGCTGATCGAGCAGGCCGTCGAGCAACTTGACAAGCTGCCGGACGGCCCCGACCGACAAGCCCTGCGAACGCTGGCCGAGTTCGTCGTGGCACGCTGGCTCTGACCCGCGGCAAGCCACCACGGGCCGCTCCGTGTGCGTGGAGATCTGCGAGAGGAAAGAGCACGCCCCCAACGGGATTCGAACCCGTGTCGCCGGCTTGAAAAGCCGGTGTCCTAGTCCCCTAGACGATGGGGGCGTTGCCGGGGCAATATAGAAAGTCCACTCCGCCGAGTCAACGGCAATCGGCCCGTCCGCCGGCCCGTGCTGTACCGATCCCCGTCCAGCTCGCCGCGGGTTGCCGGCGAGGTTATCGATCGCAATCGGCCGGCGCTGCTGACGCCGGCCAGCACCAGCTGTTCGTCGGCGGGCCCGCCGGGACCCTGTGCACGTGCGAGGCTGGCGGCCCCCCCAATAGCTCAGGCGGTCGACGGTGGCCAACGGATCCCAGTACCTGCCTGCCCGACGCAGCCGGCAGGTCTCGCCAACCGCTCACGCGGTCAATGGTGGCCCACGCGTCGGTCGCTTCGGCCGCCCCAGCGCTGCCCTGCTTCAGTCCGGGTCCCGCGGCGATCGGCAGGCCAGCGCGCCGGCGGCAATACCTGGCGGCCGGGCTCAGCCCGGCGATCGCTGGCGCTGGCCCGCGACTGCTTGGCCCACCCCGTCGCCGACACCGAATCGGTTGCGATCCCCTTGTCAGGCGATGGGATTCTCGTTGAGCAGATGAACACTTGAACAGTGGACCGCAGGTGAGCAACCTTCCAGGCGTCCATGCCGGCTTGTGGAAGGGGCAGCCTCCGCCGGGCTCGACTGCTCCCCTGTTCTCCTGCTCACCTGCTCTATTCGGCCCGCCGAAGCGGGCCGAATCGGGCCAACTGGCGTATCTTTGAACCGGCGTTGGCGATCGTACACGACTACGTCGCCGCGTTCGCCCGCGCTGACGAGCCGCATCTGCCTGTGGTCGTACGACTTGCGCGAGCGTGCGCCTGACGGGCGCCGGCCGTCGGCCGATAGTAGCTGGCCTTGCCGGAACCGGCGAGTTCGGTCCGGCCGGCCTCCAGGAGAGCTCGGAAGTCGCGTTTGGCGGTGGCGGGCGAGACGCCGAACCGCCGTTCGAGGTCGCAGCGGTGGACGCGGCGGCCCATCGCCTGTCCCCCGGCCGGCCCCGCGGCCCGTCCCGCCCCGAGCTGACCCCTTCACAACCCGGATGCCGTGTGGGGGAAAGGGAGAGTTCTGCGCCGACCAGCACCACACGCCCGCTCAACTGCGTACCGCCAGCCCAAAGACCCCATAAACAGAACAACCCGAAGCCTGATGAAATATCCGGGGTAGTGATTGCCCGGAAATACGCAGGAATGACCGTCGGCCAAATCATTGCCAAGGACAAGAAGGGCAGTATCATGAGTGCTCCGTTGCCGCCTTGCGGACCGGGATGGGACGAGATTCTGCGGAGGCTCTGGGAAGAAATCGAACAGGCAGCACGGTCCGGTCAACGCTGGGCGCAGACCGTGAAGAAACTCCTCACAAATCGTCGCTTCGATAAGTAATGCTGGAGTTTGTGACACACACATTCACATGGTCGGCAACCGACAGCGAGGCCGTCCGCCGCGATGTCCTCGCCTACTCGGCCCTTCTTGTCAGTAAGGGCTTCCTGGCGCGCGTCGGTTCGTCTGTCTGTCACGACGACGCTGGGCGAACCGTTACGGTGCGCGGCATCGGGTGTGCACCGGGTTGTCTCCCGGTGGCCCATAGTGATCCTGACATTGCCGGCATCCTCGATCGGATCACGCGCAGGCGTCGCGTGCGCTCGTGGATCGAATACACGATGGCGTCAAGCACACAGGACGAACGCTACGCCCAGGGCCCGCCTTGGGACTCCCTGCGTCTATCATGCGACTGTCTGCCGGGAGTGTCGCCAGTCCGCGCCGCCGATGGAGGGTTCGTCGCACGCTTCGCACTTCCCATCGACGATGCTCTGCACGACGCTCTCTGGGCCTGGGATACGGAGTACTCGCACATATACGGGTGCTGGCTCGCGGGCGGGGACTACGAGGCCTGGGCTTCTCAGGAACTTCGCGACGACAACAGCAGCCTGAACCGGCGCGGGAGGGAACTCGCTGGATATCTGGCACGGGCACTTGGATGTCCAGTCGAGTACCTTCCGTACCAACTGACAGGTCGCTAAGAAAGGCCGGGGCCATGCGCGACAACCTCCCCGATGGTCACGTTTTAGGTCTTCAAGGGGGGATCCGAGGCTCGAACGTGGCGTCTAGCGACGTCTCACCGGAGCCCGAAGAGGTTTGTGGGCGATCAGTCAAACGAGTCCGGCCGAGTTGTTGAGAATCTGCATGTTCCTGTAATACCGGATTAGATATGTACGCGCGCATTCTATCCAGTAACATGGTAGTGCGTCATACCGTGCTTGGGGCATCCGAAGAATACCCAGTAGCTGTAGAAATACGTCCAGGAGATGGTGGCTACTATCTTCTTCGACTACGAGATGATGGTACGTGTATTACAGATACGTTCCACGAAACGCTCGCAGACGCGTTGGCCCAGGCGAAGTATGAATACGTATTGGGCCCTTGGACTGACGAACTCCAACCATGAGAGCGTGCGCAATCCGAAGCTCGGCTGCGATGACGTTGTGGACGCCGAGGTGCCGCTGAGCCGCGCGGGCTTCCAGGGTCTGTTCTTTGACAGGTTCGACTCCCCCCGCGCCGGCCAGACGTTCACGCCCGGTGCCGAAGGTTTGCTGTATAATAGGGCGCGGCACGTAATCCTAGCGTTGGGGCGCTTTGCACAGCGGGATCCCGCCGGGCTGGGGTTGGATGCATTCATGGAGTTCGATCGCACACGCGTAGCCCTAGAGGTTCCACCGCTGTCACTATCTGCACAGAGACAATACCTCGATGGCATGAACTCGTATGTCTATGAACGCTCTTCCCCTGTTAACCACGTCGATCCAACTGGTCAAGGCGCATTGTGGACCGCATGGGGTATTGCAGGATTTCCGCAACTAACCGCTCCGCAAGCAGGTGGATATCTAATCGGGCAACTAATAGCTTTCGCCGCTGGGTTTGGCCCAGAAAGTCTGACCGGTGTGGCCGATGAATGGATGAAACGCTTTGGCCCCGCATGGTACAGCGGCACCGCTGACGGCGTGGCTGAATGGTTAGCCTGTGACGTAGCACCGGAATTCTGGGACGAGATTCTGGCTGTTGGGGTTCGAGTAACTATGGGACCGGGTTATGAAGTGGGAGCTCGTATCGCAACGGTGTCGCTGATGCGTAAGGCCAAGAGCTGGTTTAATACTAGTATAGCACTCTCGATCGCAGCCCCCGTGCTCATGGGAGCAGGGGTGTATGCTGGTATTCTGGACTCTGTAATGTATTCCCTTGAAGATGACTTGGGATACTGAACTCCATGGATCTGCCTTCATGATGCACCCAGTGCACAAGGATGAGCGACTGACGAATCCGTCGCGATGTGTTCGCTGCGGTTACAACATATCGCATTGCGTGACAGGGATTTGTCCGGAATGCGGAACACCGTTCAGCCGGACGACTTGCGCCCTGTGTCATGGATCAGGAAGATACCACGTGTTCTTCCCGCTATGGATGGGC
>CAZRSM010000102.1:0-6083 GCA_964602755.1 uncultured Planctomycetales bacterium | reverse complement strand
GGCTTTTACGAGCCGCAGAAGGCCGAAGAAATGCAGCGCCGCTACGGCTGGCGGATGGTCCGCGCCCAGCGCAACGGCAAGTTCCGCCGCGTGGTCCCCTCGCCCAGGCCCATGCGCATCATCGAGCTCAAGCTCATCCGCGAGTGCGTCAGGGCCGGCGACCTGATCATCGCCGGCGGCGGCGGCGGCATCCCCGTCGCCCGTGACGCCGACGGCAACCTCGTCGGCGTCGAGGCGGTCATCGACAAGGACCGCACCTCGGCCCTGCTGGCCGCCGGCATCGGCGCCCGCACGTTCATGATCGCTACCGGCGTCGAGAAGGTCATGCTCGACTTCGGCAGGCCCAGCCAGCGCGGCCTGGACGAGATGACCGTCAGCCAGGCTCGTGAGTACCTGGCCGAGGGCCAGTTTCCGCCCGGCTCGATGGGCCCCAAGATCGAAGCGGCCATCGACTTTCTGCAGCGCAGCGGCGACCGGCAGGCCCGCGTGATCATCTGCGACCTGCGCCACATGCTCGACGCCCTGCGCGGCACCAGTGGCACGCGCATCGTGCTCGATTGAGACGTCGGTCGCGGCCTCCCGGCCCGGGACTCAGGCTCGCGGTCCGCGCCGCGTCAGGACGAACAGCCGCTCGCCGGCCTCCCCCGCATCGCACGGCAGCGTGCGCTCGCTGACCTCCAGCCCGCAGGCGCGGGCCGCGGCGGGCAGATCGCCGGCAATCGCCCGCTGCGGATCGACCAGCCACGCCTCGCCGTCGGCGGTCAGATGACGGGCCACGAAACCGGCCACCGCCGGCACGTGTCGCCGCTCGTAGAGCACATCGGCCGCCACGATGCGCTCGAACCGCAGCCCGGAGTAGCTGCTGCGCCAGTCGATCAGCATCGTCTGCACGCCGGGCAGGCCGTTGGCCGCGGCGTTGGCCTCGACGAAGCGCAGCGCGTCGGCGTCGTAGTCGCCGGCCGTCACGGCGTGCCCGGCCCGCGCCAGTGCCAGGCTCACCAGCCCCAGCCCGCAGCCCAGATCGAGCACGCGCACCGCCGGGCAGCGCCAATCGGCCACCAGCTCGGCCAGCCGCACGGCGCTGGGCCACAGCTCCGCCCAGTACGGCAGATACTCGTCGCGCTCGAACCGCTCGACCACCGCCGGCGTGTCGATCAGCTCCTCCGGCCGTTGCGGCACGAGCACGCGGTAAGTGTGCCCGGCGACGGCCACCGCCTGCCAGCGGGCCTTCAGGCCGCACAGCTCGATATCGCCTTCAGACATCGATCGCCACCGGCTCGAAGCGAGGGGCACATTCTCCGGCTCACGCTGCCGACGCCGGCAGCCGCCGCGCCTATCATACGATGATCGCCACAGACCCGCCGCGCCGGCAGCCAGCGGCGGCGCGATCGTGGAGAGTGCAGATGGCGGCGGCTCCGCGGACAGATCGCCAGCCGGCCCCCTGGCGGCTGGTGCCTTTCGATCCCGATTATGCGGCGCGTGTCGCCGAGTGGTGTCGCGGGCCGCACGAGGCGTACTGGCTGGCGCCGCAGACGCCCCCGCCGCTGACCGCCGAGAAGGTCATCGGCTGGCGCCAGGCGGGTCGCACGGCGCTGATGATGGTCGGCGTCGCGGGCGGCGCGCCGATCGGCTACGGCGAAACCAACCTGCTGTCGTTGCGGCGTAAAGAGTTCTGGCTGGGGCACGTGGTGCTCGATCCGGCCTGGCGCGGTCGCGGGCTGGGCCGCGAGCTGACGCGCCTGCTGCTGCGGTACGCGTTCGGCAAGTTGGACGCCCGGCGCGTGACACTGGTGGTGTTCCCCCGGAACGTTGCCGCCGTCGCGTGCTATCGCAGCGTCGGCATGATCGACGACGGTTACGAAGTGCACGGATTCGCGGCCTATGGCACCCGCGAGCGGCTCCTGCGGATGGCGGTCGAGCGGCGCTGGTTCTACTCACCGGCCGCCCGCGCTGGGGGCGCATGAGCAGGCGGCGTGCCGTGTGCTGGACTGCGCACGACGCGCCGCCGATGGTTCGACATTGGGATCTGGCCGGTGCGACGCCCCTGAGACTCCCCTGCCGGCAGTGGAGAAAGGGCGACAGCGAACGGCCCTCAGTTGGCTTCGGGGACCGGAATCACCGAAACCAGCCGGCCGCGAAACTGCACCACGCCCTCGGCCAATGCGAACAGGGTGTCGTCGCGACCGCGGCCGACGTTACGGCCGGGCTTGAACGGCGTACCGCACTGCCGCACGATGATCGAACCCACCTTCGCATACTGGCCGCCACCCAGCTTGATCCCGCGAAACTGCGGGTTGCTGTCGCGTCCGTTACGCGATGAGCCTTGTCCCTTCTTATGTGCCATGACAATCCACCGTACTGTTATCGCGTTTTTCGCGCAGACTCCTGCTGACGACCGGCACCCCGGCCGGCACGTCGAGCACGGTAGTTTAGCTGATCGGCCCCACCTGTGGCAACCGATCAGCGGCCAAAAAAGAGCCGGCTGTCGGGCCGCACCGGAGCGTGCTATCATCGCCGCCTGTGACACAGACCACGCCACAATCCGCCCCGCCGGACACCGACGCGCCGCCGCGCGTCAGCGTGATCGTGCCTACGTACAACGAGCGCGACAACCTGCCCGAGCTGGCCCGGCGGGTTTTCGAAGTGCTCGACCCTGACCAGGCGGAGCTGCTGATCGTCGACGACGACTCGCCCGACGGTACGGCCCAGGTGGCCGCCGAGCTGGCCGCGCGCCACCCGGTGCGTTGCCTGGTCAGGCGCGGCGAGCGCGGGTTGGCGACCGCGGTGATCAGCGGGCTGCGCCAGGCCCGCGGCGAGGTGTGCGTCGTGATGGACGCCGACCTGTCGCACCCGCCAGAGGCGATCCCGCAACTCCTTGCTGCGATGGAAGATACGAGCGTGCAGGCGGCCGTGGGCAGCCGGTTCGTCCCCGGCGGCAAGGTGGACCTGCACTGGCCGCTGCATCGGCGACTCAACAGCCTGCTGGGTCGGCTGGCCGCTCGGCCGCTGACCAGCGTGCGCGACATGATGGCGGGATTCTTCTGCGTAAGACGGAGCGAGATCGACTTCGACCGCCTTGCTCCGATCGGCTACAAAATCCTGCTGGAGCTGATCGTGCGCCACGGCTGGCGGCGGATCGTCGAGGTTCCGATAACGTTCCGCGACCGCGCCGCCGGCGAGACCAAACTGAACCTCGCCGAGCAGTTGCGCTATCTGCGGCACCTGGGCCGGCTCTACTGGTGGGTGCTGGCGGGACGGCGCCGAGCCGCGGCCCAGCCCCGCACAGAACGCCAGGCCTGAGCCGGATCGCGCGGGCACAGCCCGACCTGCATGCTCACGGCTCCCGCGACGCCGACCTGGCGCCCCACGCGGCCGTGCACGCGACATGGAGCTGTCGGCTGGGATGGCGGCGCGGTGGCTCCCGTGGTGACGCTGCGCGTCAGTCGTTGCCCGCCTTGGCGGGGCACTTATCGACCTGGCACGACTTGCACTGGCCGTTGCTCCTGGACTGACCGTTCGAGCTGGCGGGCTTGTCGGCCGCCGCGGCCTTCTTGTAGGCCTCGCTGCGGTAGTCGGTCTGGTAGAACCCCGACCCGCGAAACAGCACCCCGCCGCCGACGCCGATGAGTCGCTGCAACTGCGACTTGCCGCACTCGGGGCACTTGCGCAGCGGACGGGCGGTGATGGACTGAAACTGTTCGAACTCGTGTCCGCAAGCCTGGCACTGGTATTCGTAGGTCGGCATGGTCTCCCTCGCTAATCCGCGTCTTCGTCGCTCGTTTGCCCCCCGGCGTCGGGCGCCCCGCTCGAGACGATCACCCGGGCGGGACGAATGACGCGATCGTGCATCTTGTAGCCGCGCTGCACCTCCTGCATCACCGTATCGGCCGGGTGATCTGCGCTGGGCTGCTGCATCATGGCCTCGTGGCAATCGGGGTCGAAGGGCCGGCCGGCGGCTTCGATCGGCTCGATGCCGCAATGACGCAGCACCTTGAGGAAGTGCTGGTGCGCGATGCGCACCGCCTCGATCACCGTCTCGACGTCCTTCGAGTCGCCGCCGGCGCTGATGATGCGCTCAAGATCGTCGACCACCGGCAGCAGCTCCTTGGCGAGCTTTTCCTCGGCGTAGCGCAAAGCTTCGCTCTTTTCGCGCTGGGCACGCTGGGTGACGTTGCGCAGCTCGGCGATCAGGCGCAGGTTTTCCTGCTCGAGACGTTCGATCTCGCGCCGCAGCTCGTCGACCTGGGCCTGCTCACACGGCACGGCCCCGACGGCCGCCTCGGGCTCGGCCGGCGCCTGCTGCTGTGAGCCTTGCGGTTTGTCCTTGTCCCGTTTGCTTGCCATGGGTCTGCTTCCGATCTTACCAGTGTTTTGGCCCTTGTCGTCGTAAGCAGTCGCGGGCAACTGCCCGGCGGTTCGTTGCCGGCTTGCTGGCCAGCCGGGGGGGGCGGCCGGCTGCCAATCGAACCGGGCGACCAGGCCTCGTTGAACGACCCGGTCTAACCCTCCGAACCGCTGTTGCCGGTCAGGTACTCCTTCATCTTCTCGAAAAAGCCCCTGGACTCGGGCAGCACCGTCTTATCCTCGGTAGCGGCGAACTTGCGCAGCAGCTCGCGCTGCTCGCGGCTGAGTTTCTTGGGTATCTCGATCACCACCTGCACGATCTCGTCGCCCCTCCGGCCGCTGCGCAGGTTGGGCAACCCCTTGCCCGGCAGCCGAAAGACGTCGCCGTGTTGCGTGCCGGGCGGGATCCTGAGCGGTGCCGAGCCGGTGAGCGTGGGCACCTCGACCTGTGCTCCCAGCGCCGCCTGCGTGAACGAGATCGGCAACCGGCAGATCAGGTGGTCGCCCTCGCGCTGCAGAAAGGCGTGCGGCCGCACACGCACCACGCAGTGCAGATCGCCCCGGCTCAGACCGGAACGCCCCGGCTCGCCCTCGCCGCGCACGCGGATGCGCTGCCCGTCATGAATGCCCGGCGGCACCTTGACGTTGATGATGCACTCTTTGGGCGCCCGGCCGCTGCCGCCGCACCGGCGACACGGTGTGGTGATGGTCACCCCGCGGCCGTGGCACTGGGGGCACTCGACCACCGAGCGGGTGACGAACGGCCCCATGCTGGTGCGTCGCTCGACCTGCCCATAGCCGCCGCAGGTGCGGCAGGTCTGGGGGCTGGTTCCGGGTTGGGCCCCCTTGCCGCCGCAGTTGTCGCAGAAGTCGGAGCGTTCGAACTTGAGCGACTTTTCGACGCCGGTGGCGACATCGTGCAGGTCGATCTCGATCACGGTTTCGATATCGACGCCGCGGTCACTGTATGCGGCATAGTCGTGCGCCCGGCCGAAGACGTCGCCGAAGATGTCGCCGAAGATGCTGAAGATGTCTTCGACGCCCATGTGGGAGAAGTCGTGGACCGCGGCACCGTTGAGGCCGGCGTGGCCGAAGCGGTCGTAGCGGTTGCGCTTCTCCGGGTCGGAGAGCACCTCGTAGGCTTCGGAAGCCTCTTTGAACTTCTCGACGGCGTCGGCGTCCTTGTTGCGGTCGGGGTGATATTTGAGGGCCGCCTTGCGGAAAGCGCGCTTGATCTCCTCGGGCGAGGCGTCGCGGGATACGCCCAGGATCTCGTAGTAGTCGCGCTTGGTGGCCACGGTCGGCACCGTCGTGGTTGCGGATCACACCCGGGGCTTACACGTCGCAGGGGCGTCGCTGGTCACGGACGCCCCTGCGCGTGGGTACACCGTATGTTATCGGGGCATCAGTGGGTGGCCCCTTCGATATTCTCGTGCTTGTCTTCCTTGTACTCGGTCACCAGCACGTCGGTGGTCAGCATCACGCCGGCCACGCTGGCGGCGTTCTGCAACGCTACGCGTACCACCTTGGCCGGGTCGATGATGCCGGCCTCGAACATGTCCACGTACTCGCCGCGGCGGGCGTCATAGCCGATGTTGTTGCCGCGCGAGAGGATCTCGTCGACCACCACGCCGCCGTCGGTGCCGGCGTTCTCGGCGATCTGGCGGGTGGGATACTCGAGGGCCTTGGCGATGATGCGATAGCCGATGGCCTCGTCGCCCTCGACCTTCCGGCCGGCC
>CAZRSM010000101.1:0-6076 GCA_964602755.1 uncultured Planctomycetales bacterium | reverse complement strand
ACATGAGCTTGACGTCTTCGTCGTGGAGCTTGCGCTGCTCGGGCGTGAGGATTTCGCGCCACTCCTCGTTGCCCTCGATGATGAGGCGCTTGGCCTCCTCGTACAGCGGCTTGGCCTGCCTGCCCCACTCGATGAGCTCTTCCTGGGTCATCTCGCCGCCGCTGCGCACCGCGAACATGCGGTCGACCAGGTGGCGCAGGTCGTCTTCGTGCTTGTCGATGAATTCGTAGGCGCGTTCGCGCAGCAGCTCCTTGGTGTAGGCGTCCTGCTCCTCGGTGAGGTTGTACTTGCGGGCCAGGAACTTGGTGTACTGGTCGATCAGCAGATCGATGTTGTCGATGATGGCGTCGAAGCCGGCGGTGCGCTGCCGATCGGGCGACTTGTTCTGTGCCCGGGCGGTTGGCAGGCCGCCCAGCAGCACGACCACGGCCACGAACAGCAAGGATCGGTTGGTGGACATCTGTCCCTACTCCTGATACCTGGTCAGCGGGCCGGACGACGAGCCGGTCCGCTGGCGGCGACCCGGGCCCGATTGGCCCGGGCGGCCGCCCGATGACTATTATACGGCCGCCGGCCGGGCAGGTTGCGTGCGTGGCCGACCTGCGGCCGGGATCTTATCGGAGCCGTGATGGAAGCTCATCGTCAGCCGCCCGCATTGTGTATTTTCGACCTCGATGGCACGCTGGTCGACTCGCTGCGCGACATCGCCGAGGCGTTCAACGAATGCCTCGCGGTCCTGGGCCTGCCGACGCATCCGGTCGACGCATACCGCTACATGGTCGGCGAGGGCGTGCCCAAGCTGTGCCAGCGTGCTATCGGTGCGACGCACCCGCACCTGGTCGAACCGCTGGCCGAGCTGGCCCGGCGGCGCTACCGCGAGCGGCCGTTGCGCCACACGCGGCCCTACGCGGGGATTGACGAGCTGCTGCGCGGGCTGCGGGCCGCCGGCCTGCGGCTGGCGGTGCTGTCGAACAAGCCCCACGTCACGACGCAGACGGTGGTGGCGCACTTCTGGCCCGACGGCATCTTCGAGCACGTGCAGGGCTGCGTCGAGGAGCAGCTCCGCAAGCCCCACCCCCATTACATCGAGCATATCTGCCGACGACTCGACGTAGCGGCCGAGGCGTGCTGGATGGTCGGCGACACGCCGACGGACGTGGCCGCCGCCCGCAACGCCGGCGTTTGCAGCGTCAGCGTGACCTGGGGTTTCCGCACCCGCCAGGATCTCGAAGAGGCGCACCCCGACCTGATCGTGGAGAGCCCGGAGGAGCTGCTGCGGCTGGTGCGGGGAAGCTGAGGGCGCGCCGGCGGGCGCAGGATGTGCCGGTGGGCGCAACAGCGGCACCGCGACGACCCGATAGGATGCCTGGGCAAACGGCGCCCGCGGCCGGGGCGAGAGGGAGCGGTCGACGGGCGTCGCGCTTGGCAATCTCAGGTGGTCTGAATGTCAGAAGTTCTCGATCAGAGCGAAATCGACGCTTTGCTCAACGCGGTGAAAAGCCCGGACGAAGGGGAGGGCGAGTCGGCTGCGCCGGCCGCCGCCGTGGCCGAGACGCCGGCCGCGGCCGCGCCGACCGGCGGCGAACGCCCGATAAGGTTCACCGACATCGAAGCCCACATCTACGACTTCAAGCGGCCCGAGCGCGTCAGCAAGGACCAGATCAGGGTCATCTCCTCGATTCACGAGGTTTTCGCCCGCAACCTGGGGGCCACGCTTTCGGGCATGCTGCGGACGATCATCGACGTGCGGGTAGTGGGCGTCGAGCAGCTCACGTACAACGAGTTCATCCACTCACTGCCCAACCCGACGTGCTTCATGGTGCTCAAGGCGCCGCCGCTGGAAGGGCAGATGTGCATGGAGATCAGCCCGCTGATCGTGTACCCCTTCGTGGACCGCATGCTGGGCGGCGACAGCAACAGCACCTACATCCCCCAGCGGCCGCTGACGTCGATCGAATGGCGGCTGATCGACCGCATCGTCGAGCGGGCGCTGGGTCATCTGTCGGAGGTCTGGCACAACCTGGTGGACGCGCGCTTCGAGGTGGTCGAGCACGAGAGCAATCCACAACTGGTGCACATCGTGGCGCCCAGCGAGGTGGTGGTCTTCATCACCTTCGAGATCAAGCTGTCGCACACCGCCGGCACGATGAGCCTGTGCATTCCGTTCAACACCATCGAGTCGGTGCTGACCCACCTGACCAGCCAGTCGTGGTTCTACAAGCCCAAGCCGGCCACCGAGGTGCAGCAGCGCCGCCTGATCCGCAACCTGGTCAAGAGTCCGCTGAAGATGACCGCCTTCCTGGGCCGCAGCCGCATCCGGCTCAGCGACCTGAAGAACCTGCAGGTCGGCGACATCATCGAGATCGAAAAGCGCGTCGGCGAAGACATGATCCTGCAGGTGGCCGGCCGCAACAAGTTCGCCGGCCGGCCGGGCCAGGTCCGCGGCCACCGGGCCTTGCGCATCACGCGGCGGGCGGAGATCGACGAGCTGCTCTAGCTGTTGCCAAACCGCGCGGTCGAACGCGCAGCCAGCCCCGCGCGACCCGCGGCGGCATTGCGTGCCGGGCGGGCCTTATCCCACGAACAGGCGGCCGGCCCATTCGTACAGCGGCTGGGTGAAGTAGACGATGCCCACCGCGGCGACGGCCCACAGCGCGATGGCGATCTGGAAGGGCCGGTCGCGCGTCACCACGTCGGTCGGGCCGTCGACCTGGCCGTGCTCGACCAGCACCGCGAACCGGAACACCGCGTAGACCACGATGGGCAGGGTGTAGAGCAGGCACTGCGAGCCGAAACGGCCCAGCGCGCCGCCGCCGAACTCACTGATCGTGCGATCGTCGACGCAGTAGAGCATGAAGCTGACGATGGCGATGCCGGCGGTGAGGGTGGTCATGTGGTTGAGCAGGTCGGGGGTGTAGAGCGCCAGCGTGCGGCGGTGGTCGTGGGCGTTGCCCGCCTGGTTGGCCGCCAGGGCGTTGAGTTCGCAGCGGCGTTTGCTGAAGCCCATGAACAGGCACAGCGTAAAGGTGCACAGCACCAGCCAGGGGGAGATGGCCACGTCGACCAGCTCGGCCCCCGAGACCGCCCGCAGCACGAAGCCCAGCCCGATCGCGACCACGTCGAGAATCACCGCGTGCTTGAAGCCGAAGGTGTAGCCGATCTGGAGCAGGAAGTAGAGCGTGACCACCAGGCCGAAGCCGCGATCGATGGCCCACGAGACCGCCATGCCGACCACCAGCAGCGCGGTGGCCAGGCCGGCGGCGGAAGCGATGGTGATCTGGCCGGCGGCGATGGGGCGGTTGCGCTTGCGGGGGTGCAGGCGGTCCTCTTCACGGTCGTGGATGTCGTTGATGATGTAGACGACGCTGCTGATCAGCGACAGGCAGACGAAACCGACCACCGACAGCAGGGCGGCCGAGAGCGCGTCGGGGCCGGTCAGCCTGCGGCCGAACACCACGCCGGCGAAGACGAACAGGTTCTTGATCCACTGCGCGGGTCGCAGCAAACGCAGGTACACCATCGGGCGTCTCCCAGAGGTGGCCCCATTGTGCGAAGCGCCCCGGCCGCGGTCAACGTGGCCGCCGTGCTCACGCCTCGCTGGAGCGGACCGACCACTTGAGGATCGCGGCCCGCGACGAGCGGCCGTCGATCCGGGCTTCGATCGGGATGTCCAGGTGCACCAGCCGCACGTAGTCGGTTTCGTGCTCGGCCGGCAGCGAGGCCAGCCACTTCCAGTCGACGAAGTCGCCGCTGGAGGGCGGAAAGATGGTCAGGTAGGCGGCGCCGACCGAGGTCAGGTTGTGGAAGAAGTGGCTGCCCTGGCTGGGGTCGACCATGAAGTTGTCGAGCGAGGCCTCGACGATGATCCGGGCCGCCGACACCTGACCCCAGGCCACCGGGATGCCCAGCCAGTGGTTCGACGAACCCCAGCGGCCCGGACCGATCAGCAGGTAGGGCCGGCCGGCGGCGCGCAGCCGCTCGTTGATGGCCGCGACCTGCGTGGCGATGGTGCGCGTCTCGGCGGCGTCGAAGGTGTCGGGCTTGACGTAGACGATGTCGTAGATGGCGTCGTAGATGCCGTTGCCGAGGGCCTGGCTCGAGCGGCAGACCATCAGGTCTTCGGGGATGGCCTCGATCTCGACCGGCTCGTAGTCGCCGCCGGCGCCGTAGGGCCGCATCTGCAGGATGGCGAACTCCTTGGGCCGCGAGAGCAGGTTGACGGCGAACTCGATCTCGACCGGGCCGCTCATGCTCTCGCGGCCGATATCGAGCACGTCGCAGAGGATGTCGGCCAGCGGGAAGATGCCGCTCTTGAGCACGTGGGCGAAGGTGACCGCCCGCACGCCGGGACGGCTGATGCCGTCGTAGAAGGCGTGGTTCTCGGGCGACCAGACCGACCCGACCGGGTGCAGCGTGCCGTGGCGTTCGGCGTCTTCGAGCTCGAGGCGGGTGATGACGTCGATCAGGCCGTCGGCCTCGGGGGCGGCGCCGGCCTCGAGGTCGATGGCGAAAAAGCCCCGCTGCGAGTGGTCGAGGAACTGCTCGCCGTGGGCCAGTTGCGGCAGGACCTGCGGATGGCGCGGGCAGAAGCGCAGCGCCTCGCCGCCTTCGACCACCATCTGTCCCAGGCCCAGCACGACGCTGGCCACGCCCTCCTCGGGCTTCATCTGGCCGAAGGGGTAGAAGTTGTACGAGCGCATCACGCCGGCGAAGCTGGGGTAGAAGTAGTGCTCGTGCCGGCTGCCGACCAGTTGCTGGAGAATGACGCCCATCTTCTGCTCTTCGATGCGATAGGGCGTGGCTTCGAGGTAGCGCCGCGCGACGTCGAAGAAGGTCGAAGCGTAGACCAGCTTGATCGCCGCGCACAGTTGGGCCAGGCGCTGTTCGTCGCCGGGGGCGTTGTTGGCGATCATGTGGGTGTCGTAGACCCCGGCGAAGGGGTGGAACTGCGAGTCTTCCAGCAGGCTCGAGGAACGCACCGCGATGGGGTAGTGCACGTGGCGCAGGTAGACCCGCAGGTCGTCGACGACGCGCTGCGGCAGCTCGGCCTTCAGAAAAGTCTGGCGGATCCACTCGTCGTCGGCATTGAGCAGGGCCGTGCGGCGCAGGCGGTTGCGGTCGAGAAACTCGTCGAAGATGTCGGTGCCGATCATCACCGAGGGCGGCACGTAGATGCGCACCTGGTCGTACTTGCGGTCGAGCTGGTGGCGGGCCAGCATGGCGTCGAAGAAGACCAGACCACGGGCCTTGCCGCCCAGGCTCCCTTCACCGATGCGCGCGAAACGTGTATCGGAGGCGAAGTGCTTGCGCGAGAAGTCCTCGACCAGGCCGCGGCGGTTGCGGCCCAGCGTGTCCTCGATGGCGTCGATCAGGTAGGCCCGCACGGCTTCGGCGTCGGAGAACTCGCTGCGCTTGCGGGCGCGCAGTTGGCGGGCCAGGTCGAACTCGGTGCGGGCCCGCAGCCAGTTGGAAAAGTGGTCGCGCTGCGAGTGATAGTCGATCGACTCGCCCGGCACGACAGCCAGCACTTCCTTCATGCTCAGCAGGTCGGGCGCCCGGGCCACGATGCGGCCGTCGGGCATGCGGAAGATGAACTCGCCGAAGCCGAAGTTGTTGAGCATGAACTCGCGCAGGTCGTGCAGCAGCGTGCGTGAGCGCTTGTGCAGAAACGCACACTGCACCGACTCGGCCAGCTTGCGGTTGTTGGGGTCGGAGGACTCCAGCAGCACCGGCAGGTCGGGCATCTCGTTCTTCACATGGCGAATCAACTCGATGCCGGCCTGGGGTTCGTGCTTGCCGCCGCGCGGAAAGGCCACGTCGGTGATCAGTCCGAAGAGGTGGTCCTTGTAGTGCTCGAAAAGCTCGAGGGCCTCTTCGTAGGTGCCGCCGACCAGGATCTTGGGCCGGGCCCGCAGACGCAGCAGCTTCTGCATGCTGTTGAGGCCGTCCTGCATGACGGAGCGGGTCTGTTTGACCAGCTCGCTGTAGAGTGCCGGCAGCAGCGACGAGCGGTAACGCAGCGAATCCTCGACCAGGATGATGACACCCACGCCGCCGATGCGCGTGTCGTGGTCCG
>CAZRSM010000100.1:0-6286 GCA_964602755.1 uncultured Planctomycetales bacterium | reverse complement strand
CGGAGGGGTAGGCGCGCTTGCCGTTCCTTGGGCGGTCTTGGCGTGCTTGGCGGTTTTCTGGGCGCTCTTGGCGGTGTCTGGCAGACGTACCCGTGCCGCGTTCGTGGTGGCCGGTGCCCAACCTTGCCCGTTGGCGCCCTTGGCGCCCTTGGCGCCCTTGGCGTTCCTTGGCGTCCTTGGCGGTCTTCTCGGCGTCTTGGCGGTTTTCTTGGCGTGCTTGGCGGTTCAGGACTGGCCCTGGGCGATGCGGATGGCTTCAGGCAGAGAGATGGTTTCCTCGTAGATCGCCCGGCCGATGACCACGCCTTCGAGGTTGATCTGCGCCAGGCGGCGCACGTCGTCCAGATCGGTCACCCCGCCCGAGGCCACCACCGGCACGGCCGAGACGGCGGCCAGATCGCGGATGGCGTCGATGTTCGGCCCCAGCAGCATGCCGTCGCGGCCTATGTCGGTATAGCAGATGGTGGCCAGCGGCCAGTCGGAGACTTCCTGAGCCAGCTCGGGCGCGGTTTTCTCGGTCTCGCGCGTCCAGCCGTGGGTGGCCAGCTTGCCCAGCCGGGCGTCCAGCCCCAGCGATATCTTCTGGATAAAGCGGGGCTGGTGGACCACCTCGCGGAACCAGTCCCAGTCCTCCAGCGCCCGCGTGCCGATGATTACGCGCGTCGCCCCGGCGTCGAGCGCGGTCTGGATGGCCTGTTCGTCGCGCACGCCGCCGCCGAACTCTATCTGCGCCCCGGTCCGGGCGAGTTTTTCGAGGGCATCGAGGTTGGCGATGTCGCCGATGCGGGCACCCTGGATGTCGACCACGTGCAGCCAGGTGGCTCCCTGGTCCAGGAAGCGCCTGGCGACTGCGACCGGGTCGTCTTCGTACTCGATCACCCGGTCATAGCGCCCCTGCACCAGCCGCACGCACTTGCCGTGCAACAGATCGATGGCAGGCAGGATATGCATCTGGTCACCCTTGCTGCGACGCCCGGGACGCGAGCGCCGCCGGCCGCACGTCGCGAAACACGCTGGCCAGCGCCCGCCGCGGCGGCGTTGTCTTCGGCGTCTCGCACCGGCCACCGCCGACCCGACCGGCGCTAGCCGTTGAGGTCGATGGCAATGATCTCGACGCGACGGTTGAGGGCCTTGTTGGCCTTGCTGTCGTTGGGCACCTTGGGCCGATACTCGCCCTGGCCGGCGACGTAGACCTTGGCCGGTTCGACGCCGAGCTTGTACAGCTCACGGGCGACGGTGGCCGCCCGGTTGAGGCTCAGGTCGAGGTTGTCGATCCACAGATGCTTGGTCTTCTTGATGGGATCCGAGTCGGTGTGCCCGATGACCCAGATCTGTCGATCGGGGAAATTGGCCTTGATGGTCTCGGCCAGTTGGCGCAGCGTCTCGTGCGCGCCCTTCTTGAGCTTGGCCTTGCCCGAATCGAACAGAATGTCGGTGCCCACGTCGGTCCAGATCACCTTGCCGACCTGCTGCCAGCCGGGCGGCGCCTGGCCCTGCGGCCGCTCTTCTACCACCGGCTGCCGAGCCGCCGCCAACTGCCGCCGACAATCGTCGAGCTGCTGCTGGAGGGAGAGCGCAAGCTGGTTGGCCTTGTCGGCGGCGCCCAGGGCCGACTGCAACCGCTCCTTCAGGTCGTCGTTGGCCGCCGTCAGATCGTCGACCTGCCGCTGCAGTTCGGAAATCTGCATGTCCTTGGCATTCTGACACGCCGGCAGCACCACCAGCCCGGCCAGCGCCAACACCAATCCGATCGATCGAGACGTCCCTTTCATCGATGTCTCCCTGTTACATGCCAACCTGTTGCCCTCGATTGCCCATTACGCCCCATGACCGACCGGCCCGCCACGCCACCCGCGCAACACCCCCTGCAGCCCCCGCGCAGGCAATCACCGGCGTTACCGGACGACGTGCAGCATAGGACCGCCGCTGGCACGTTGCAAGCCAAAGACCGCCAGCCGCGCGCAGTCGCCCGTGCGTGTCCGCCAGCAGTGCGCAGCTACGCGCCCGCCGGCGCCTGCGGCGGATCGGGCAGACCCAGCAGCACGATGCCGTGCGAACGCGCCAGGGCCACCGTCTGCTCACGCTCGAGCACGATGGTCTTGCCGGCCTCGACCACCAGCCCGCGCGCCCTGGCGGCGTGGAGATTGCGGATCGTCTGCGGGCCGATGGTCGGCACGTCGAAACGCATGTCCTGCTGCGGCTTGGCCACCTTCACCAGCGTCCAGCCCCCCTGCGGACACAACTGGCCGGCCCGCTCGATGAGCCGGTCGGTACCCTCGATGGCTTCCACCGCGATCACCTCGCGCTCCTTGACCGCCAGCGCCTGGCCGATGTCCATGCCGGCGATCTGCTTGAGCAGCGGCCAGGCGAAACGCGCATCGGCCAGCACCCCGGCCGGAGCCTGCGCAAGCGGCCGCGGCCCGTCGGGCGTCAGCCAACCCTCGGGTGCCAAAGCCTGCGGGATGTACCTGGTCGAATCCACCAGCGTCAGCCCTCGGCGCTGCATCTCGTCGGCCACCGCCCGCAACAACGTGTCGTTGCGCTTGTCTCTGGCCTGAAAGTACCACACGCGGATGCTGGTCAGGTCCGGCAGATACCGCAGCCATTGCCACCAGCGCGGGCCGGCGAACATCGTCGCCTTGCGCACCCGCCCCACCATGATCACTTCGCGGCAGCCCGCCCGGCGCAGTGCCCGGATCCAGCGGCCCAGTTGCGCGATGCCCCGCCAGCAGAAGCGGTCGGCCAGCTCGGCCAGCGACGGATCGGCACAGCCGCTCAGCGCCACCACCGCCAGACGCCGCCCGGCGGCCCGCGCGTTGCGCGCCACCAGCAGCGGCAGCTCGCCCTCGCCGGCGATCAGCCCCAGCGGCTCGGCCTTCTTCTCGGTAGCCGCCATGGCACTTTGCGGAGAGGCCCCGGCGTTCATCGGCTCATCCGCCCGAGGCGGCCGACATCTGGCGCAACTGGGCCTCGAGCTCGGCCAGGCGCTTCTCCAACTGCTTGACCGTCTGGCGCAGCTCGGGCAGCTTGGCCACGTGCGCGATGCGCCGCTTCATGTCGGTGATCGGAATGGCCGGCTGGCCCAGCACCGTCTCGCCGGCCGGTACGCTGTTGGTCACGCCGGCCTTGGCGCCGATGGTGGCGTTGTCGCCGATGCGGATGTGGCCCACCACGCCGGCCTGCCCCGCCATGGTGACGTGCCTGCCCACCGACACCGACCCGGCCAGCCCCACCTGCGCCACGAACAGACAGTCTTCGCCGATCTGCGTGCCGTGCCCGATCGCGATGAGGTTGCTGAACTTGGTGCCCGAGCCGATCACGGTCTTGCCCACGGTGGCGCGGTCGATCGTGCAGCAGGCTCCGATCTCGACGTCGTCGCCGATCTCCACGTGCCCGATCTGCGGAATCTTGACCCACTTGCCGTCGATGGGCGCATAGCCCAGGCCGTCTTCGCCGATCACGCTGCCGGCATGAATCGTCACCCGGTCGCCGATGATGGTGTCGTCGTAGATCACCACGTTGGGATACAGCGTCAGGTTGTCGCCGATGCGGCACCGGGGGCCGATGTAGCAACCGGGATAGATCACCGCGTCGCGCCCGATCTGCACGTCTTCGTCGATGGTGACGCCCGGATGGATGCAGGCGTTCTCGCCGATGGTGGCCGACGGGGCGATGTTGACCTGCCGGTGGTCCAGCTCGACGCGCCGATGCTGCCGGTAGCCGTGCAGCTCCACGATGAGGGCGGTGATCGCCGCGTAGGGATCGTCGACCCGGATCAGGTTGAGCCGCCGGGGGGCTTCGACGTCGGGCTTGAGCACTACCGCCGAGGCCTGCGTCTGCTCCAGCAGCTTCTGATACTTTGGGTTGGACAGAAATGTAATCTGTCCCGGCTGGGCGTCCTCGATGGTGCCCACGGTGGCAACCGTGCACTGGGCGTCGCCGACCAGCTCGGGATTCATACCGTGGCGCTGGAGAACTTCACACAGTTTGGCCAGGGTTGCCGGCATCGGTTTCCAGATCGAGAGTGCCTGTTCGAAGCGCTCCGTCCCGGCACCACCCGGGCGGACTCTGGAAGCCATCCTGCTCGTCCCCCTCTCCCCAGAGGGGAGAGACGCCGGTGTGGCTTCCAACCGGGCATTCTACGGGGCCTGCGCCGGCGGTGTCAAAACGCGACGGCTCCCCGCTCCCGCGGCGCGCCTGGTGCAGCCGCGGCGCATCCGGCTTATACTGCCGGGCTGGATGGTAGACCGCCGATCGGCGGCGCGCGAACCCTGAACGCGGCTCTTGACGACCGTCGGCGATCACCGTTGCGGGGCGCCGCGGCTCAACCACCAAGGAGGTAGGCGATGGGTGCCAACGACATGTCGCCGTGCGAACTGGCTCAGTGGATGCGGTCGGAATACGAAGCCATGAAGCAGCTCAGCAAGCTGCTGCGCCAGCACATCGCCACGATGCCCGATACCGTCACGGACGAGTGGCTGCGCGGCCTGCAGGCCGCGTTCGAGCGGCTCTACGTCCACCTCGACAAGGCCTACCGCATGAAGTCGGAGGGCGGCTATCTGAACATGGTCACCGAGTCGCGGCCTTCGCTTTCGCCGCAGGTCGAAGAACTCTACAGCGAGCAGCAGCAGATCCTCGAGCTGGGCGGTCAGATCCTCGGCGAGCTCAAGAAGGTCGATCCGCGTCGCAAGCTCCTGCTGGGCGACGTGTGCGCCCGCGTGGGCCGCTTCATGGACCTGGTCGACGAACACGACCACCGCGAGGTCATGCTCACCCAGGTGGTTTGCAGCCTCGACCTGGGCACCAAGGACTGAGAAAACCTGCCGGGGACGCCCACCACTGCGCCTCTGCGGGGCGGCAGGCGCCGGCGATCGGGCGCAGCCGTGCGGGCTGCGTCCGTCGGCTCCTGTTCATCGGCGGGGCAGCTACTGCCGTTTTGACAGCGGATTGCAGCACCTTCGCCGGCGCCGTGGCAGGCGCGGCCGCTGGCGCGCCGACGCCGCGCAGTCCGCGTGCATGCGCATCGTATTGCCGCTCAAAGGTTTAGATCGCCGCACGCGACGCGGCGCCGCTGGAATGCCGTTTGCAACGCCAAGCCCTGTCGTCGCGGCGACCGTGCGCCCGTAGCGTCGGCGCGCCCGCGACCCGAGAAGCACGTTCAGTGGGTCTTCGTTCGAGCAAAGGAGCAGTCGATGGCACGGGTTCCGATCCGTCCGTTGGGTGAAAAGGTACTTGTGAAGCGTATCGAGGCCGAAGACAAGACCGCCGGCGGCATCGTCCTGCCGGACACCGCCAAGGAAAAGCCCAAGCGCGGCAAGGTGCTGAGCGTCGGGGAAGGCCGCCTGCTCGAGGACGGCAAGCGCCAGGAGCTGCAAGTCAAGCAAGGCCAAGAGGTTCTGTTCAGCAGCTACGCCGGCACCGAGGTCAAGGTCGACGGCGAAGAAATGATCATCATGGATGAGAGCGACATTCTCGCGGTCCTCGAATAAAGCCGTCTGACGAGGTCCGTCTCGCTCAACGCCAGCGACCCGCCGCGGGCGCCAGCAGCTCGCGGCGGGTCGTTTGCGTGCGGCGCCCACGGTCCGGCCAGATGGCGCCGGATGCCACGGGCCCTCGTCGGTTTACACCTGGCTTGACGCACCCGTCGTGTCAGTTTGGCACGCGCGGCGCGCGGCCCGGAACAGGCTGGCCGCGACCGTAACAATCGTGACAGCAAAGTGTTACACGTACACGCCTGGCGGTGGGCGCGCCTGGCACGCAACATGATAGCCCACACAGGGTGGCCTGCGTCCGCGCCGAGCTTTCCGCGGCGCTTGGGCCAGCAGAGGAACGGTAGACACAACTTCGGAAGATGGTTCTTGATGCGGTGAGCTGACCGCTCACAGGGCAGGAGAGATCGATGGCAGCCAAGCAGATTGCGTTCGACATGGAAGCCCGCGAGGCGATTCGTCGCGGGGTCAAGACACTGGCTCAGGCCGTGAAGGTGACCCTGGGGCCGCGGGGTCGGAACGTGGTCATCGAAAAGAGCTTCGGAGCGCCCACGGTCACCAAGGACGGCGTGACGGTGGCCAAGGAGATCGAGCTGGAGGATCCGTATGAGAACATGGGCGCGCAGCTCTGCCGCGAGGTTGCCAGCAAGACCAACGACGACACGGGCGACGGCACGACTACGGCCACCGTCCTTGCCCAGGCTATCGTGCGGCAGGGCATGCGCGTGGTGGCTGCCGGCGGCAATCCGATGCTGATCAAGCGCGGAATCGAGAAGGCCGTCCAGGCAGCCGTCGAG
>CAZRSM010000099.1:0-3282 GCA_964602755.1 uncultured Planctomycetales bacterium | reverse complement strand
GGGCCAGCAGGTGCAGCATGCCCACGCCGAGGTCGAATCCGTCGAGGATCGCGTAGCCGATCAGCAGCCCGAAAACCAGCACGAACCAGGCGGTGTTCAGGTCGATCATCAGCCCACCTCCCTGGCGGTCATGATCGCCGGCGCGTGCCGCGTCTCCTTGCGCAGCAGGAACAGGTACAGTCCCAGGAGCAGCAGGTAGATGGTGCCGAACATCAGGATCGAGAACCAGACGCTGCCGGCCTCCAGCGTCGGCGAAACCGCGTCACGTGTCAGCAGAACGTGATAGACCACCCACGGCTGACGGCCCACCTCGGCCGCGGCCCAGCCGAACTCGCAGGCCGCCAGCGGCAGCGGCAACGACCACATCAACACGGCCAGCAGCTTGCGCGAGGTCCACAACCGGCCGCGCAACAACTGCAGCGCCGCCAGGGCCAGCACGGCGATGAAGTACATCCCCAGCAGCACCATGTTGTGGAAGGACACGAAGGTCAGCCACAGCGGCGGTATGCGGTCTGCCGGGAACGCGTCGATGCCCTTGACCTCGGCCTGGGGGTCGCCGAACGCCAGCATGCTGAGCAGGCCGCGGATCGGCAGCTCGACCTTGGCGGCCAGGCGCCGCTCGCGCTGCCGCACCAGCCCGAAAGTCACCAGCGGGGCCTCGCGCTGGGTGACGTAGAGTCCCTCCATGGCGGCGAACTTCTCGGGCTGGGTGTGGGCCACGAGCCGGGCGTGCTCGTGACCGGTCGGAAACGCCACCAGCACCGCTGCCAGCAGGCCGGCGACGACGGCGGTCTTGAGGCTCTTGCGGGCCGCCAGGTTGGCGGGTTCGCGTCTCAGGATGGCCGCCGACACACCGGCCATGAAGAACGAGCCGGCCACCAGGGCGGCCAGCATGGTGTGGAAATAGCGTATGCCGGTGGACGGGTTGAAGACCGCGGCCCGGAAGTCGGTCAGCTCGGCCCGGCCCAGCGTCTGGTTGATGACAAAGCCGGCGGGCGTGTGCTGCCAGGAATTGGCGGCGATGATCCAGAAGGCCGAGAGCGTAGCTCCCAGCGCCACCATCAGTATCGCCAGCCAGTGCACCGCCGGGCTTACGCGCTGCCGGCCGAACAGATAGAGTCCCAGGAAGCTCGATTCGAGGAAGAAGGCGAAAATGCCCTCGGCCGCGAGGGGGATGCCGAAGATGTCGCCGACGAACCTGGCGTAGGCCGACCAGTTGGTGCCGAACTGGAACTCCATCACGATGCCGGTAGCCACGCCGATGGCGAACGTGAGGGCCAGCAGCTTGCTGAAGAAACGTCCGGCCTGTTGCCAGGCCGCCTCTCCGGTGCGCCAGGCGCGCCATTCGACGATCACCAGCAGCCACGCCAAACCGATCGAGATGGGCGGAAAGAGGAAATGAAAGCCGATGGTGATCGCGAACTGCAGTCGCGACAGCAGCACCGGATCGCTCACGCGCGTGTCCTCCAGCTACTGGTTGCGAAAGGCATGCGGGCTGCCCCCCTCTGCCCCCCCCGCTCAACGGGGTTCCCCCGGAATGTTCGCATATATGTTAATCTCCGCACCCAATCCCGCCAGTGCGCCGGGCAAACGCCCTCCCAATTCGCCGGCGGAGCGCTGCGGCACGCGGATGGCTGATGTTCAGCACCGCTTGCCGGGCGGTCCCGCGTCCGTTTATCGGGCATCAGTTGCCCGCGCGGGTTGCCGATAGGACTGAAGACGTCCCGATCGGCACTCGCCGACCAATCAATCTTCCGCTGTCCACACGGAGCGGGACCATGGAGCTGACCTGTACCGCACAAGCCCCATCGGCGACCCACGCGTTGCCGGCGGACAACCGACGCGAGCGCCTGCGCAGCTTCCTCGAAGCCTACTGGCTGCGGCCCGAAAACGCCTTGTGGATGACGCTGCGCAGCCTCACGCTGGCGAGCTGCCCGCTGCCCGAGCCGAGCGCCGATCTGGCCTGCGGCGACGGCGTGTTCACCTTCCTCCACCACGGCGGGCGGTTTGCCGAAGCGTTCGACGTCTTCTGCGCCGTCGGCCATCTCGACCAGGTCGTCAGCCGCAATGCCGACATGTTCGACGCCGCCGGCGACGGGTATTTCCCCGTGATCGCCCGGCGAGCGGCGCGGCGTATCGGGCTGGGAGCTGATCTGAAGGCCGAGCTGCTCAAGAAGGCCGCCCGGCTCGAGCTGTACGACGAGCTGATCCGCTGCGACGCCAATGAGCCGCTGCCGCTGGCCGATCAGTCCCTGGCGTCGGTCTACTGCAACTCGGCCTACTGGATCGGTCGCATCGAGCGTTTCCTGCGCGAGCTGCACCGCGTGGTGCGCGCCGGCGGGCAGATCGTGCTGCACGTCAAACTCAGCGACATGCACGCCTGGACGCTGGAGCGTTTCGAGCGTCAACTGGGCCGGCGCTTCCTGGACATCATCGACCGCGGCCGCTGGGGCTGCTGGCCGACGGTGGCTCCGCGGGCCGAGTGGGAGCGGCGGTTCGCCCGCGCCGGATTGGAGATCGTCGACGTCCGGCCGCTGGCCAGCAGCACGCATGCCCACGTCTGGGACGTCGGCCTGCGCCCGCTGGCGCCCCTGCTGGTGCGGCTGGCCAACGGCGTCAGCCCCGCCGACCGCCTGGCAATCAAACGCGACTGGGTGGCCCTGATGCTCGAGCTGGCCGAGCCGCTGTGCCGCTGCGACCTCGACCTGGTCGAAGACGGCGCCGCGCCGGCCGAGCTGCAATATGTGCTGACGCCGCGTTGAAACGTGCCGTCGCTGCGTTGACGCCGTCGGGTCGCGCTGTACCCTTTGTCGCGAGGAGGAGAAACCCAGGATGGGGCAAGACTCAGGAAGGGTACTGGTCGTCGACGACGACGCCTTCAATCGCCGCGCGTTGTGTGACGTGCTTGCGGCCCGCGGTTTCCAGGCCACCGGCGCCGCCAACGGCCGTGACGCCCTGGAGCGCATTTCCACCGACTGCTACGACATCGTCCTGCTGGACATCAGCATGCCGGACCTCGACGGCTTCGAGGTGTTGGCCCAGTTGCGCCGGTGGCATTCGCGCAGCGAGCTGCCGGTGATCATGGTCACCGGCTGGGGCCAGCGCGAGCACGTGGTGCGAGCGCTGGAGGCCGGTGCCAATGACTACCTGACCAAACCGCTCGACGTGCCGGTCATGCTGGCGCGCATCGACACCCAGCTCTCGCTCAAGCGGGCCTACGACCAGATCCTGGCGCTCGAGCACGACCTCGAGCTGCGCAACGCCCAGCTCGAGGCGGCCCAC
>CAZRSM010000098.1:0-2523 GCA_964602755.1 uncultured Planctomycetales bacterium | reverse complement strand
ATCATCCCAAACTTTACCCCGCCCGCGCAGACCCGCCGCCACCTTCCCGCCCGGCTCGACGCGCCTGATGTTGTATGGCCGGCGGGCGAATCGCTTCGGCACTCGCACGACTACCTCCGCCGGCTCCGACCGCCAGTTGATCGCCAGCACCAGCAACTCGCGGCGCCGATTGACCATATACGCCACCTCAACATCATCGCCCTCGCCCGGCACCGGCACTGGCTCGACCGCCGGCCAGTCCGCCGGCGGCTCCGGCCGGCCGAACAGGGCAGTGAGCAGGACGCGCAGATGACCGGGACGCAAGGCCGGCGGGAAGACGCGCTTGTCGCGGCCCTTGTGCCAGTTGGAGTAGTCGCGGGGCAAGGCGGCGCCGAATTCGCCGGCCATGAACACGATGCTACCGCGCCCAACCCGCCGCTCGATGATTGCCGGCGTGCCGGCCACGCGGGCCACGACGCGCCAGCCTTTGGCCACGGGCACGTTCTCGTAGACGGTGAATTCCTCGTCGCCGGCGCCATCGATCCCCTCCAGCCGGCCGCGCTTTTGCCCCGCGGGCGCGGCGGCCAGGCCCAGCAGCTTCAGCAGCGCCGGCCTGTCGCGCCGCCTGCCGTCTTCGGCCAGCCGCCCGCACTCGTACATGACCACCACGCGCTTGCCCGCCCGCGCCAGGTCCTCGAGCATCTGCGCGGCGCCGTCGGGCACGGCGTACGGAAATGGCACCAGCACCACCGGATAGTCCTTCAGCTCTTCGGCCCGTACGGCATCAAGATAGAAAAGATCTGCTGGGATGCCCGTGCGCAAAAGGGCCATGAGCGGCTCGAGCTGGGAGAGAAAACCATAGCGGCTGTCGCGGTCGGCCCATGTGAGCATGGCCTTTCCTTCCTCGGCGGTGCAGTAGAATGCCCACCAGTCTTCTGACGCGCGCGAATGGAGCACGGCCACACCGGGCCAGGTCCTCGCACCATCGAGCCACTGATCGATAGCTTCGAGCAGGCCGTAGGCGGCGGCCACGTTCCGCTGCGTGGCCTTCGGGTCGGCCGCCACACCGCTGCGGCCGGAGATGTGGACCCAGTGGAAATAGAAGACCTCGCGTGCACCGTGGAAGACCGCGCTCAGCGGCGAGCCGTAAACCTCGACCGGCTCAAGCTCGCGGTATTCCTTGCGCAACCGGCACGGTTCGAGGACCACGCCGCAGACGTGGCGCGGCGCGGCGCCGGCCAGCTTCAGCGCCGTCTCCGTCACGTACCAGTGGGTGCTGTCGCCGAGGTAGTTGTGCAGCAGGATGTACGGGTCGGTGGTCAGGTAGTCGATTTTCGTCTCATAGCCCACCATGTCCCAGGCCACGCCCGGCCCCCACCAGTTGTCGGAGCACACCGGCGTCACGCATATCAGCGAGTCGGCCAGACAGTTGGGATTTACGCGCTTGACCGTCTCAGCCGCCTGCCTGATCCATCGCGTCGTGGTCCAGTAGCGGAAATTCACGTAGCGCCTGTGAGCTTCGTCGGGCAGCATTCGATTCATGTCCGCCGGCAGGTCCATGCCGAACATCTGCCTGAAAAGCCGCCGGCAGTCGGGGCAATCGCAGTACGTCGGCATCTTCTTGTAAAACTCGGCCACCTTCGGGTCGGCGTGCTTGGCAAACTGCCGCTTCAGCCGCCAGTTGTTGTAGTTGTACTCGTCCGGCACCAGCGATATGCCGGCGAAGTCGAAGCGGGCCAGGTCGGCGAGGATGGCATTCCAGTCCCGGCCCCAGCGCGAGTTGGGACAGTAGTAAGCGGGGAAGTCGGGGTCGTCGGCTGACTTGATGCGATAGTGCGGCGCCGCGGGCGTGGTCCACACGCCGATGCCGTGGCGGCGGGCGTCGGACAGGAAAGTCTCCAGCGGGCTGCGGCCGTCCTCAGCGTACGGCGACTGGACGATGCGGCTCGGCCAGTACGGGCGCGTGTGCGACAGGTACACATGCATGCCGTTGGCGTGAAGCTCCCTGTAGCGCCGGAAGATGGCCTCGCGCCTGCTCGTGTCCTCGCGGTCCTCGGCCTCGAAGCCCGGGCAGCGCAGCAGATTCTTGCCGCCCGGCTCGCCGAGAAACAGGTCGTCGAACCAGACCTTGCCAGGGATTTCGCGGATGAATGCATAGAAGTGGGCCGAGCGGATGGGTTTGGGCGGCGTGACGACCGTTTCGGCGTATTCCCAGTCGTGGCTGCCGGGACTGAAGGCGGCCACCTTCATCACCCAGGGCTTGCCGTCGGCCAGCACGAAGTCCACGTACAGCGAATAGCGCCAGCTTTTCTCTGTGCCCTCGACGCCCTCGGCCTTGCTCCATCCAGCGATCTTGATCGGCCGCGGCTCGGTCTGGTTGACATCTACTGTCTGGCCAACACCGCATCCGCCGCCCGCGCCGCCGTCGTACTGGCAAAACATGCTGAAGCGCCCGCTGTGGGCGGCGTCGGTGACGTAGCGGCCGGGCCTGTTCCACGGCACCCACGCGCCGGCAGGCACAACGTCGCTGGCGTGAATATATAT
>CAZRSM010000097.1:0-1700 GCA_964602755.1 uncultured Planctomycetales bacterium | reverse complement strand
ACAACATGGATGGCATCGCGGGCGCGGCCGCGGACCTCGCCTTTGATGCCCGTGCCGAGGATGGCGTCGATGATGATGTCTGCGCCCATGGCCAGCTCGTCGAGTTCGTCCGGCTCAATCTCTTCGATGATTTCGACGCCGTAATTGGTGGCGATATTGAAGTGGGTCAACGCGTCGCCCTTCAAGTCTTCGCCGCTGCAAAGCAGGCCGACAAGGACATCGTAGTCCCAGCCATAGAGGTAGCGGGCCGCGACGACGCCGTCACCGCCGTTGTTGCCTTTGCCAGCGACGACCAGCACGCGAGCGGGTGAGCGCTGCGTGAGTTCGCGGACCAGCTCGGCGACACTGCGACCGGCGCTCTCCATGAGCACCACGGTGGACAGGCCGCGGGCGGCGGCCTCCTGGTCGATGGCCCGCATTTGCTCGGCGGTCAACACCGGGACTGCCATCGAGTCATCTCCCCCACGCGAACGGTTTTGTTGAACATGCGCTCCTCAGCACCAAACGAACGCTTATGATCGAGCGGTGATCGTGCCCAGCAAAAGGATAAGAGCGGCGAGCAATTGGCGCCCCGCTCGGCCAGCGAGCCATGACAACGCTACCACGTGCCGCGGATCATTGGCGCGGGCGGTAGGAGCCTGGCCAAATGCACGGGTTGTCGCCAGCGACGGTGAACTTCAGCGTCTGGGTGCGTCCCGTAGCCAGGTCGCGGACGGTCATCTTCCACGTCCCGCCGGCGGCATTGTACCCTATCGGCAGCGTGATTTCGGCCGTGCGCTCCAGGACAGGGTTGCGGCGCGCCCAAAGCTGTTCCATACCGCCGGGGTCATACAGGCGCACCGCGACGGCGTACGGGCCGCGCGGGTTGTCGGCCGGCACGGCGAGGCGGACCGTGACGCTTTCGCCGGGCTTGAGGCTCGTGTCGGCCAGCTCCGCACGCACAGGCTTCAGGCGCACGGGCGTCAGCAGGAAGAAACGCGCGCGGCGAGCCGGGAAGCTGGCGGCCTGCTTGCGGCCCAGATACTTGCCCGCATTGAGGTCGTAGATGTGCATTGGCCGGGCCAGACGCAACACGTATCGCCCGCCCTGGTATTTCCAATTGGCCATCTGGGCCGCGTAGAGGATGCCCCGGCCCACCCGCCAGGCCCGCGTTTCCAGGACCACCGCCGGGTCGTCGCTGTCCACCCATGCGGCCGGCCGAACGCCGCAGGCTCGATACAGCGCCGCTACGAACCGCCTCCCGGCCATGAACGCGTCCGGGTCGGCCGCAGCGGCACTGAGTGCGAAGTTCAGCAGCACGGCTCGCCCGCGGCCCACCTGGCGGGAGATGAGGACGGGCGCACCACCGGCGCGGGCGGCGGCACTGGCGCCCGCCAGCTCTGTGGCGGTGTCCACGATGGCCTCGTCGAGCTTGAGCGAAAGCTTCTGGCCGCCCAGCTCGGCAGCGATCTCGACTGCGCTCTTTTCGCCCTTGAGCTCACCGGTGTGCCGGACGCCCAGCAGGTCGTCGAGGGCGGGGGCGTCGCGGCGGGCCAGGTGGCCGGTGAACTCGGCCGGCCGCAGGTCCGCGATGACCGTGCCGCCGGCCTCGACGAACCGGCGGATTTCCTCGACGCAGCGGTCCGACAGCGCGCGGATGACGGGCAGCACGAGGACCTTAAGCCCGCCGCGGCGCAGCTCGCCGGATTCGACCTGGCGGT
>CAZRSM010000096.1:0-11751 GCA_964602755.1 uncultured Planctomycetales bacterium | reverse complement strand
TGATCTCGGACGAGCTGCCGGTCGAGCTGGCCCCGGGCGAGACGCGCAGCGTGCACCTGCTGGTGGCCAGCGGGCCGGAGGTCTTCGTGCACGGCAAGCGCGATATCACGTTGCGCATCAGGGCCGGGGGTTTCGCGGCCGAAAAGCAGTACCGCCTGCTCGGGCCGGCCGCCGCAGCCGGAGCCCCGACGACGCCATGAGCCACCGTCCCGAAGACAAGTCGCCGGCCCGCGCGAGTCGGCGGGCGTGGTTCTGGCCGGCGCTGGTGGTAGCGCTGCTGGCCGGACACCTGACGCTGATGCTGGCGGCGTATCTGCTGGCGACGTCCAACCCGTCGTTCTCCGTCGAGCCGGACTACTACGACAAGGCCCAGAACTGGGACCGTGAGGCCGCCCTGCGGCGCGCCAGCCAGCGGCTGGGCTGGAAGCTGGCGCTGTCCGTTCTGCCCGGCGAACCGAAGCCCGGCTGGCGCGTGGTACAATGCCGTCTGAGCGACGCCGACGGGCGTCCGATCGTCGGGGCCGTGGTCGAGGTGGTGGCGTTTCATCACGCGCGGGGCAGCCAGCGGCTGCACGCGGTGCTCTCCGACCAGGGCGACGGACGGTATACGACCGCGCTGCAACTGGCGCGGCCGGGACTGTGGGAGTTCCGCTTGCGCGCCGCACGCGGCGACGACGTCTTCGTGCAGACCCGGCGGCACGAACTGCCGGCGGCCGCCGGGCGGGTGGGGCCATGACCGCCCTGATCGCAACCGTATTCGTATCGAGCCTGCTGGGCAGCCTGCACTGCGCCGGCATGTGCGGGGGGCTGGTGACGTTCGCGGTCGGGCTGGACCCCGACCCGCGCGCCGGGCGCGGGCGCTGGAGACTGCACGCCGCCTACAACTTCGGCCGGCTGGCGACCTATGTGCTGCTGGGAGCGGCATCCGGGCTGGCGGGCCATGCGCTCGACCGCGGCGGGGCCCTGCTGGGCATTCAGCGGGCCGCCGCCCTGCTGGCCGGGGCATTGATGATCCTCTTCGGCGTGGGCCTGCTGGCCCGGCTGGCGGGGTTGCGTCTGCCGCAGGCGACCCTGCCGGCGAGCCTGACGCGTCTGCTGGCGGCGGCGCAGCGCGGCGCGGCCCGGCTGGCGCCGGTGCCGCGGGCGGCGACCGTCGGCCTGCTGACCGGCCTGCTGCCGTGCGGCTGGCTGTGGGTATTCGCCATCACGGCCGCCGGCACGGGCAGCCCGCTGCTGGGGGCGCTGACGATGGCGGTCTTCTGGGTCGGCACGCTGCCGGTGCTGGTGTCGCTGGGCGTGGGGCTGCAGCACCTGGCCGGTGCGGCCCGGCGCAAGCTGCCGCTGATAACGGCCCTGGCGATCGTGGTGGTGGGCCTGTTTACGGTGGTTTCGCGCAGCGCACGGCCGATGGTCGGGGCCGCGTCGCCGGCGGTGGTCGCCGATCCGAACACAGCCGCGCAGCAGTTGCGCGACCTCGAGCAGGAACAGCTCCCCTGCTGTCGGCACGATGAGTCACCCTGACCCCCCTGCCCAGACCGCTTCGACCGCCGAGCCGGCAGCCCAGGCCACCTGCGCCCATTGCGGGCTGGCAGTGCCGGCGGGCCTGATCGAGCCGGGCGCCCGGCGGCAGTTCTGCTGCAACGGCTGCCGGCAGGTCTTCGAAATCATCCATCAGGCGGGGCTGGAGCGCTATTACGAGCTGCGGCGACGCGAGCAACCCGAGCCGCAGCCGGCGCGGCACAGCGGCCGACGGTTCGCCGAATTCGACGATCCGGTCTTCGCCGAGCTCTACTGCCGCCGGCGCCCCGACGGACTGCAACAGGCCGAGCTGCTGCTCGAGGGCGTGCATTGTGCGGCGTGCGTGTGGCTGGTGGAGAAGCTGCCGCGGGTCTGCGCCGGGGTGGTCGAAGCCCGGCTGGAGATGCGCCGCGGCCTGTTGCAGTTGGTGTGGGACCCGCAGCGCGTGGCCCTCTCGCAGATCGCCACCGCGCTCGACTCGCTGGGCTATGCGCCCCACCCGGCGCGCGAGGCGCGCAGCCGCGAGCTGCGCCGCATCGAGGACCGCCGTTTTCTGATCCGCATCGGCGTGGCGGCGGCGCTGACCGGCAACGTGATGCTGCTGGCGGTGGCGCTCTACGGCGGGATGTTCACGGGTATCGCGCCCGAGCTGGAGCGCCTGTTTCGCTGGACCAGCATGGGGCTGGGCCTGGTGGCGCTGCTGTGGCCGGGGAGTCTGTTCTTCCGCGGCGCGCTCGCGGCGCTGCGCACGCGCACCGCCCATCTCGACCTGCCGATCGCCATCGCGCTCGCCGCCGGCGGCGTGGCGGGCGTGGTCAACACCGTGCGCGACAGCGGCGAGATCTACTTCGACTCGATCTGCGCGCTGGTGTTCCTGCTGCTGGTGGGCCGCTGGCTGCAGCACCGCCAGCAGCGACGGGCCGCCGACGCGATCGAGCTGCTGTTCTCGCTGACGCCCGCGGTGGCCCGGCGGGTCGAGGCCGACGCCCTGCGCGAGGTGCCGGTCGAGGCCCTGCGGCCCGGCGAGCTGGTCGAAGTGCGCGCCGGCGAGACCTTTCCGGCCGACGGCGTGATCGAGTCGGGCCGCACCAGCGTCGATCGGGCGGTGCTCACCGGCGAGTCGCGCCCGGTCGCGGCCGCGGCGGGCGACCGCGTGCACGCCGGCGCCGTCAACGCCGGGGCCACGGTGCGGGTGCGGGTAGACGCGGTGGGGCTGGAGTCGCGGCTGGGGCGCCTGTCGCAACTGGTCGAACGCGCCAGTAGAGAGAAATCGCCGATGGTGCAACTGGCCGATCGACTGGCGGGCTGGTTCGTGGCGGTGGTGCTGACACTGGCGGGCCTGACACTGCTGATCTGGATGGGGCGTGATCCGGGCGGGGCGGTCAACCACGCCGTGGCGCTGCTGATCGTGACCTGTCCGTGTGCCCTGGGGCTCGCGACGCCCCTGACGCTGACCGCGGCGATCGGCCGCGCCGCCCGGCAGGGCATTCTCATCAAAGGCCCCGCGGCGCTCGAAGCCCTGGCGCGGCGCGGCCTGATGCTGCTCGACAAGACCGGTACGCTCACGCGCGGCCGGCTGCAGGTCGTGCAGTGGATCGGCGATCAGACCGTGCGTCCGCTGCTGGCGGCACTAGAGCGGCATTCGGTCCACCCGGCGGCGCGGGCGCTGGCCGGCGAAGACGAACCGGCCCGGCAGGGGCCGCGCGTCGACGACGTGCAGCAGATCGTCGGCGGTGGCATCACCGGCAAGGTGGATGGTCGCCCGCTGGCAGCCGGCACGCGCGGACTGCTGAGCCGGCTGGGCATCCCGCTGCCCGACTGGGCCGCCGACGCCCAGCGCGACCTGGCCCGGCAGGCGCTTTCGCCGGTGCTGGTGGCGCTCGATGGTCGGGTGGTGGCGGTGGTCGGTCTGGGAGATCCGTTGCGGGACGGCACGGCCGAGGCGCTGGGGCGCCTGCGCCGGCTGGGCTGGCAGGTGGGCATCATCTCGGGCGACCATCCCGAGATGGTGACGGCCGTCGCGGAGCAGCTCGGCATGGCGTCCGCGGATCCGGCCGGCCCGGCGTCCATCTGCGTCGGAGCCGCAGCCCCCGAGGAGAAGCTGCGCATCGTGCGCGAGTGCCGCGCGCGGGGGCCGGTGGTGATGGTCGGCGACGGAGTGAACGATGCCGCCGCCCTGTCGGCCGCCGACGTGGGTATCGCCGTGCATGGCAGCGCCGAAGCCAGCCTGGCAGCGGCCGACATACACCTCAGCCGGCCGGGAGTCGCCCCGATCGTCGAGCTGGTCGTGGCGTCGCGGCGGACATTGGCGGCGATCAGACGCTGCCTGGCGATCTCGCTGGTCTACAATACGGTGACGGCCGGCCTGGCGATGGCCGGCCTGCTGGGACCGCTGGCGGCAGCGGTGCTGATGCCGCTGAGCTCGCTGACGGTCACGGCCCTGGCCTTCTCGGCCCGTACATTCGCAGGTGAACCATGTCGGTAGTCTACGTGCTGCTGCCACTGGCGCTGCTGATCGCGGCGGCCGCCGTGGCGGCGTTCATCTGGGCCGTGCGCCGCGGCCAGTTCGACGACCTCGACACGCCGGCCTATCGCGTGCTGCACGACGACGAGGACGACCTGCGCGATCGCTGAAACAGCCGAGCGTCATGGACCCGCCGTTGCGCGTGCGCAGCCGGCTGTCCGTCGGCCTGTCGTACTCTGAAGCAGCTATCGAGAGCGGCCGCTCAACCTTGCCAGACGCGGTTGACGAAGCGCATCAGGCGCCGCATGACGCGCGTGGCCAGTGGCTCGGGCTTGCCGGGCAGCAGCACGCTGCCGGTCACGCCGTGGCGCAGCGTGCCGGCGTCGCTGTCTTCGAGCCGGATGACGATCTGGAAGTAGGGTTGGGTGGCCTGCCCCGTAGTCGGTTCGACGATCACGTCGCCGCCGGCCAGTTGGGTCAGTTCGCGTTGTTCGATGCGCCGCGTGCCGACGGGGTTGATGCGCACGATGTGGCCCTCGAAGGTCTCGTCGCCGCCGTTGACGCGAAAGACGACTGGCTGGCCGGTCCTGGGCTGGGCGCTGGCAAACTGTTCCTCGTCGAGTATGGCGCGCACCTCCCACTGGCCGGCCACCAGGTGGCAGATGGCCTCACCGGCCTTGAGGAAGCGGCCCGCGTCGGTGGGCTGCAGCCCGGCGACGATGCGGCCGGGAACCGGCGCGGTCACGCGCAGATCTTCGTGGTCCTCCTGCACACGCTCGTACTGGGCCAGCAGGTAGGTGGCCTGGCGGGCCTGCTGCCGGGCGGCCGCCGGGTCTGAGGCCTCGTATGCCCGCCGGCGAATCTCGGCGGCCTCCAGTTCGGCGCGGGCCCGGGCCAGCCGCTGGTCGATGTCGCTGTTGGACAGCTCGGCCAGCACCGTCCCCGGCTCGACCGCACTGCCCACCTCGAAGCCGACGCGCTCCACGAACCCCGGCACCGCGGTCCGCACGACGGTCTCCTGCTCGGCCGCCACCGAACCGGCCGCCACGACACGCGTCGGCAGCGGCAACAGCCCCGCCACGGCAGGCAGGATCAGAAACACGACCACGCTGAGCGCCACGGCGCGGTAGCGCACGGCGGCGGTCTCCTCGGCGAACCACAGATAGGCGGCCAGCTTGCGGACCAGGCCGACAACGAGCGTTCCCAGGAAGAACACCCCCAGTACCAGACCGGCCACCGAGAACTTGAGCGCCAGCATGGTGGCGATACCGGCCATGACCAGCGTGCGGTAGACGATCGAGCAGATGCCGAAGCTCGCCAGGATGAAGCGCAGGCGGCGATCGGCAGGGCGTTTGTCCATCGGCACGCCCAGCAGCCAGTGCTTGGCCAGGGCGGTGACGTACTGCCTGGCCCGCTGGCGCAGGTTGGGGATCTCCAGCAGGTCGCTGGCGACGTAGTAGCCGTCGTAGCGCATCAGCGGGTTGATGTTGAACAGCAGCGTCACGCTGCTGGCCAGGAACATGACGTTGTAGGCGATCGAGTTGAGCAGCGACTCGTCGGTGGCCGCCCAGACGAAGGTGGCCAGCGCGGCGATGGTCAGCTCGAAATAGACTCCGGCCAGCGAGACTATCAGCCGGTGCAGCTTGCGCGGAAAGCCCCAGCAGGCGGTGGCGTCGACATAGGCGCAGGGCGTGAAGGCGATCAGGTATACACCCATCTCGGGCACGTGGCCGCCGAAGTTCTTGCAGGCGTAGGCGTGGCCTAGTTCGTGGATGACCTTCAGGCCGATCAGGGTCAGCCACATGATGACCATGTTGCGGACCGCCAGCAGGCCGTGGATGGGCTGGATCAGCTCGTCCCAGCGCGAGGCGCCGATGTAGATGGCGCTGCCGACCAGCAGCAGCCAGACGATCAGGAAGGTACGTGTGAAGGCCCAGCGCATCAGCGGCATGGTGCGCGACAGGAACGTGTCCGGGTTGACCAGCGGCACCTGCATGAACAGAAAGCCCGTGATGCGCTGGCGGGTCTTGGCGCGCCGTTTGGCCTGGTAGCGCCGGTAGAGCAGCTTGTCGTCGGAGACCGGCAGGCTCAGCAGACCCAGGCGGTGCAGTCCGAAAACGAACTGGTAGAACTTCTCCTCGTCGGCCTGGCCTACCAGCCCCTGCTCGACCAGGTCGGCGAAGACTTCGCCGAGCGCGCGGCTGCCGTCGAGGGCGCAGAAGACGCGATAGTCGGCCGGCGTGAGTCGGTGGCTCTGGAACGTGATCGGATCGCGCAGCACGTAAGCCGGCTCGTTGCGGAATACGTGCCGCGAGACGTCGATGTCCTTGCGGGCCGCCACGCGAACCGACCGCAGGCGGTCGGCCAGCGACGGGGCCGCTTGCTGGGCTGCGTTGTCGGTACTCATAGCCAGTAGTTGATCCGCAGATAGTCCAGGACCCGGTGCAGGGCCACCCACCACACCTTGCGCCGGCCGAGATCGACCCGCGCCGTACCTTCCATCCCCGGGCGCATCCAGTCGGCGTCCGGCTGGATGGTGGCCTCGGCGATGTAGACGTTGCGCCCGTCACGCACCTCGGCCGCCGGCCGCAGACGCTGCAGCGTGAAACGCTGCACCACTTCCGGGCGGGCGCTGCCGGCGAAGCTGCCGGCGATGTTGAGCGCGCCGACGCTGGCGATGCGGGCCGCCAACTCGTCGGTGACGTTCTCGGGCACCTCCATCTCGATCTTCCAGGTTTCCAGCGGGGCGATCTCGAACAGCGGCGTACCCTGGGCCAGCACGCTGCCGACCTGCTTGCGCAGGTCGCCCTTGATGACGACGCCGTCGAAGGGGGCCGTCAGCGTGGCCTGGGCGATGCGCTGCTGGACGATGGCCAACCGGGTGCGCGCCAGGTGGAGCTTGGCCCCCACCAGGCTGGCCTCGACCGGATCGTCCTTGGCCTGGGCACGCATCTGCTCGCGCTCCAGGACGGCGATGCGCGCCGCCAGCTCGTCTTCCTGCAGCTCCAGATCGCGCGTGTCGAAGCGGCACAGCAGATCGCCGCGCGCGACCACGTCGCCCTCGGCCACGGCGACTTCGGCCAGGCGGGCGTCGAACGGGGCGGCGACGTGCCGCTGGATGGCCGGCAGGATGCGGGCCGGCACGGTCAGCTGGTAGTGGAGGGTGCCGAAGCAGAACCACAGCGACGCGGCCACCAGCAGCCCGGCGGCCACTTTGCGACCGACATGGCCCGGCCCGAACAGCTTCCCGGCCGCGCCGCGGACCGAGTCGACCACGTGCCGCCAGAGGCTGCGCCGGGCCTGGTGCAGCAGCACCAGGGCGGGCGCGAAGGGCTCGACCAGCTTGCGCAGCTCGCCGATCTGCTCCGGCGTGAACTGCTCCTCGCCGCCGCGGCGCAGGCTCAGCACCGCCACGCACCGCCCGCCGGCCGAGAGGGGGATCGAAGCCACGCACGATCCGCCGGTCGACCGGCGCCATCGTTCGTGCAGGGCGCAGTTGGCATGGCTCTCCGCGCCGCCACTGGTCCAGTCGTCGGCCTGGGCCACGATCGGCTTGCCCAGGTCGAGGCACTCCTCCATGGCGGCCCGCAGCCGCACGACCCCGGGGTTGCGGTGCTTGACCTCGTCGAGGCCGGAGATGGAAACCACCCTGATCTGCTTGCCGAAGACCATCCCCAGGGCCACCTGCTCGCAGCCCAGCTTGGTGCGCAGGCCGTTGGTCAGCGAGAAGGCCAGCTCCTCGGGCGTCTCGGCGGTCGCCGCGCGGGCCAGGGACCGGTTGGCCGCCAGTCCACCGCGGTCATCCCCGCCGGCGTAGCCGCTGGCGGCCACGGCGCCGGCCAGGGCCAGCATGGTCTGCAGGGCTTCGAGCCGGCGCGCAGCCTGCTGTTGCCCCCCGGGAGCCACCAGCGCCACGGCACCGCTGATGCCAAGCTGCGGGCACTGCAGCGGGGCCGCCAGCAGCGTCACCTGCACTGGAGCATTGGCCGCCCCCAGCACGCGTGCCCGGGGCAGGTCGGTCGCCAGCGCCTCGGTGAGAAAACGCTGCACCGCCGGGCGCCAGAAGCCGGGGTCGGTCGGCCCGCTGTGGGCTTCCTCCTGCATGACGTCCGACCGGCAGCGGGCGTACATGACCGCGAACGGACTGGCAAAGGCGGCCATGATCGTGCGCAGGGACGCGCTCAGGAAATCGTGCACCGTGGGCGCCCGCCGGGCATGTTGCACGATCCGCGTCACGGCGGTGCGCTCCGGGACGGCCGCCTCCGCCCCCCGGCGACGCGACGACGAAGATGTTGCAGCGGTTGTCATGGCGGAACGGCCTCCCGCGTCGCGGCGCCGGGGCTACCGGTGCCCCGGCCGACCCGCGGCCTGCTGTCAGTCACCGTGCGCCGCGACCGAACAGGTCGTCGGCAGGGCAATCGGTGTAAAAAACGTGAAACCAGCGTCGTAGGCATCCTCGCGCAGCAGGTGGCAGCGCACGCAGCGCGCGAAGGTCATCGGTACGTTGAGCTGCTGCCGATCGAACTCCAGGCGGTAGATATCCCCCACCCGCACCGGCAACGGGAACAGTATGCGGCAGCCCCCCTGCGAGATGTCACCGGTGGTGCCGCGCATCCTGAACTTGAGCATCTGGCTGGCGTTGGCCGGCTGCAGAGTGACCTGCACCTTGACCGCGATGCGGAAATGCGCCCGCATGCGCCGGATCTCGTCGGGCGTGTTGCGCTCGAGCTCCTGCAACATGTCGAAGGCACTGTCCTCGTCGAACGTCTCGCCGATCAGATCGTTGCTCTCGAACATCTCCCTGGCACCCTCACTTTCCGTGTGGCCGCGCAGCGCCGGCGGCGGCAGTGGCGGTTGGAAACCGCAGTTCTACCCGCAGGCCGGCCGTCCAGCCCGCATCGTCGTTGGCCACGCGCAGCTTGACGCGCACGGTCTGCGACGCCGGATCGGCCACGCGACTGATGAAGTAAACCTCTCCCTCGCGGGGCGGCAGATCGACGCCCAGCGGCCTGACCAGCACTTTCTGCCCGACCCGCAGCTCGCAGCCCGCCTCGAGTGGACAATCCACGGTCACCACCAGCGGGTCGAGCTGCACCAGCGTCAGAATCGGCTCCTGCTCCTGGATCGAGTCGCCGGCGTCCTTGTGGCGCCGGGCCACGTAAGCATCGAAGGGCGCCTTGAGATGGAGATCGTCGAGCAGGGCCTGCTGGAGCCGGTATTCGCGCCGGGCCTGTTCGTGCTTGAAAATCGCCTGTTGATAGGCCAGCCGGGCGGCCTCGGCGTTGGCCTGGGCGTCGTTGAGCTCCTTGGTCGACACGTTGCGGCCGCGGGCCAGGCCCTCGATGCGCTCCAGCTCGCGCCGGGCCTGCTCCATGCGCACCCTGGCCAGTTGCAGCTCCAGCCTGGACTCGGCCAGGGCCTTGGCGATCTCCACCCGCCGCTGCTGGACGTGATCGTCCAGGTAAACCGCAACGCGGCCGGCCTCGATGAACTGCCCCTCGTCGACCGCGATCTGACGGATGCGTCCCGGGCGCAGCGGCGCGAGCGTGACGGTGCGCATGGGCTGCGCAAAGCCCGCCAGCGTAGTGCCCGCGGCGTTCTCACCCGCACCGACCGGTAAGGCCAGCAGCCCCGCGATCAACAGCGGTGCAGCGCTGCCCACGCTGCGCGTCAGCCGACTTGCGCCCCCGATCCTCCGTACTGCCTGGTCGTGCTCTCTTCTCACGCTTCACCTCGAATCAGCCTCGTTGACGTTCGCTACGTCTGGCAGCCTGCTCGGCAGCCTCGTCCACGTGGCTGCCGGTACCCACCCGGCCGGTCAGCACCGCCCACAACATCGACCACAGGTTGCGTCCGTCGGCACTCTCCGCCGACTCCTGCCCCCCCCCTTCCACCACCTCCGGCGCCAGCAACTCCTGCTGGACCGAATCGTCCGTCGACCCGGCCGCCCGGGCGCGATGACCTCCCGCCGCCTGCTCCGGCTGCACCGGCGCAGCGGCGTCGAAACGCACATCGACTGCGGTTTGCGTCAGTGGCGTGGCGAAGTACTTGAGGCTCTGGGCCTGCTCCACCGTTACGCCACCCTCGGCGGGAACCGGCGGAACGTCGGGAGACCCGGACGACTCACCGGACACGGTCGGCTCGGCGCCGGTGAGTTCCACCGCCTGCGTGAAGACCTCCTCGAACGACATCCGCAGCAGCTCGGGCGGCAGGACGAGCGCTTCGGCTGGAGGATCGACCGGATTTATTCGTATGTCATGGGCGTCGATCGCCGAAACCGGGGCCTGCTCGGCGGTCTCCGGTGTCTCCTCGCCCGGCAGGTCGGGCATCGGTGCCCTGGGCAGCTCGTTGAGAGCCACGGTATCCTGGACAGCCTCGACCGGGTCGAGGACGTCGAGCTGCTCCCGACCGTCCCACGGGACCTCATCGACCAGCACCTCCGCGTCGCCGGCCGCCGACGCCTCCCCGCCCGGCTCGGACGTCTGGGCGGTCGAGTCGTCGGTCTCCTGAGCCTGGGCGGATGGATCGACCGCAGACGGCGGCGCAGTCGGCGCTTCGCCGATCTCTCCGGCCGGCGCCGCCGTCCCCGGCGCGGCGCTCGGCCGGTCAGGCGGCGCGGCTGCCCCTGCGCCCGGCTCGCCGGCGTCGGCCAGCGGGATGTCGTCGTCTGCCGCCACGTGTACGTTGACGATGCTCGTCTCGGTGTGGTCGCCGTCGGAGACGCGCAGCTCGAACCGCAGGTCAGCGTCGTGCAGGCCCTCGGGAGCCGTGAAGCTCGGGTTGGGCGAGTGCGGATCGCTCAATTCCACCGGCGGCCCCGAGATCTGGACCCACTCGTAACTGAGCGTGTCCTCGACGTCGGGATCACGGCTCGCGCCGGCGTCCAGAGTAACCACCTCACCCTCGCTGACCTTGATGTCGGCGCCCGCATCGGCCACCGGTGCGTGATCAACCGGGTCGACCGTGATCTCGACCGTGTCGGTCCGGACGTGCTCGCCGTCCGAGACCTGAACCTCGAACGTCAGCTTCGTCGGCTCCTGGACGTCCGGCGGCGTGAATGTCGGTTTGGCCGCCGTCGGATCACTCAACTCGACCTGCGGGCCGTCGACCTGCCGCCACTGGAAGCTCAGGCTGTCCTCGACGTCCGGGTCGTAGCTGGCCGAGGCGTCCAGCGTCACCACGTCGTCCTCGGTGAGGTGCTGGTCCGCGCCGGCGTCCGCCACCACGTCGTGATTCACCGGGTCGACCGTGATCTCGACCGTGTCGGTCTGGACGTGCTCGCCGTCCGAGACCTGCACCTCGAACGTCAGCTTGGTCGGCTCCTGGACATCAGGCGGCGTGAACGTCGGTTTGGCCGCCGCCGGATCGCTCAACTCCACCTTGGGACCCTCGACCTGCTTCCACGAATAAGTCAGGTTGTCGCCCTCGGCATCGGTAGTGGCCGAGGCATCGAGCACGACCAGGTCGTCTTCGGTAACCTGCTGGTCTCCGCCAGCGTCGGCATCGGGTGCGGTGTTGTAGACGGGCTTCATTGAGCCGTCGGCGAACTGCACTTCTTCGAGATTGGAGTGATTGATCGTGAACGAACCGCCGTCGGCCAGTTTGACTTCGATCCTGCCCGAGGTCATTACCGCATCGCTGGAATGGAAGTCGGTCAGGCGCAGCGTGTCGCGGTCTTCGCCGCCGTCGATGGTATAGGTTTCGCCCGGGCGGGGATTCTCGATCACGAAGACGTCGTCGCCCGTACCGCCGAGCAGTTGATCATCGCC
>CAZRSM010000095.1:0-1655 GCA_964602755.1 uncultured Planctomycetales bacterium | reverse complement strand
AAACTCCAAGCTCATCATCATCAACGGCGTCTCCAAGCAGTACGCCATGACCGGCTTCCGCATCGGCTGGGCGGTCGCCAGCCGGCGGCTGATCGAGGTGATGACCAACATCCAGGGCCACCAGACCTCCGGCCCGTCGGTATTGCTGCAACGCGCGGCGGCCGCCGCGCTCGACGGCACGCAGGCCAGCGTCGAGAGCCTGCGCACGACGCTGGAGAACAACCGCAACGTGCTGGTCGATCGGCTGCGGACCTTCCGGGGCGTGCACGTGACGGTGCCCGACGGCACGTTCTATCTGTTCGCCGACTTCAGCTATTACGACAAGGACTCGACCCGGCTGGCCAACTTCCTGCTCGAGAAGGTGCAGGTCGTGACCGTTCCCGGAGTCGAATTCGGCCTCGACGGCCACCTGCGCATCAGCTACTGCGGCTCGATCAAGGACATCACCGAAGGCATCGAACGCATGAAATGGGCCCTGGATCCCGACTCGCCCAACGAGCTGTACATCGGCCAGCGCAAACTCGTTCGTGACTGGAGCCAGGGGGCGCCGGACTGCACAAACGCCCCGGCCTGAGGCGATTCGCCGCTGGCAATCCACGATTCGCTATTCAACACGGAGTAGCGCCATGAAATACCTCGAATTCGACACCCCCGCCACCCGGCAGGCCGGCGATCTGGCCAGCGATTTCGGCCTCGAAAACCACGGCCTGACGCAGCTCGACCGCGTCTTCTGGAACCTGCCCACCGAAGCGCTCGTCGAGGAGGCCGTCTTCCGCAACGAGGGGCACCTGGTCCGCGGCGGGGCCTTCGTGGTCAACACCGGCAAGTGGAGCGCCCGGGCGGCCGCCGACAAGTTCATCGTCCGTGAGCCGGAGAACGAAGACCGCATCTGGTGGGGCGAGTACAACCGCCCGGCCAGCATGGCCACCTTCAGCAGCGTCCTGGCGCGCCTGCAGGCCTTCCTGCAGGGCGAGGAGGTCTTCGTGCAGGACTGCTTCGTCGGGGCGGACCCCGAATACCGCATGCCGATCCGCGTCATCACCACCCGCGCGTGGCACAGCCACTTCGCCCGCAACATGTTCCTGACCACAGAAGACCCCGACGTGCTCAAACGCCACGTGCCCGAGTTCACGATAATCGCCGCCCCCGGCTTTCGGGTCGATCCGCGCATCGACGGCACGCGCACCGACACCGCCATCATGCTCAATTTCGCCCAGCGGCTGGGAATAATCGCCAATTCCAGCTACGGCGGCGAAATAAAAAAGAGCATCTTCACTGTCATGAACTACCTGCTGCCACTGCGCGACGTGATGGCCATGCACTGCTCGGCCAACGTCGGCCCGCAGGGCGATGTGGCCCTGTTCTTCGGCCTCTCCGGCACCGGCAAGACCACCTTGTCCGCCGACCCGCGCCGCCGGCTGATCGGCGACGACGAGCACGGCTGGAGCGAGCAGGGCGTGTTCAACTTCGAAGGCGGCTGCTATGCCAAGGTCATCCGCCTCTCGGCCGAGAACGAGCCGCAGATCTACGCCACCACGCACGCCTTCGGCACGATTCTCGAAAACGTCGTCTGGGACCGCACCTCGCGGCGGATCGACCTCGACGACGATTCGCTGACCGAGAACACCCGGGCCTCGTACCCGATCGACATGATC
>CAZRSM010000094.1:0-7751 GCA_964602755.1 uncultured Planctomycetales bacterium | reverse complement strand
TAGCCGCTACCGGTCCGCCTGCGAGCCGGTGCAGCAGGCGACAGTGCCACCGGACCCGACGCACAGCGCCGCGGGGCCGGCGCCTCACGCGCCGCGCGGCTCGTCGACGTCCCAGCCCTGCTGCTTTTCGTATTCCTGGATCTCTTCGAGCGTCTTGGCGCCCGGCAGGGGATCTTTCTTTTCGCTGATCTGTGTGCCCACGGCCACCAGCTCGGCGTTCTTCTCGATCCACTCCTGGTAGCACTCGGGCACTTCGTCATCGGCGTAGATCGCGTGTACCGGGCACTCCGGCACGCAGAGCTGGCAGTCGATGCAGGTGTCCGGATCGATCACCAGCATGGCCGGCTTCTCGACCTCGTAGAAGCAGTCCACCGGGCAGACCGCGCAGCAATCCGTGTACTTGCAATCCACGCAACGTCCCGTCACGACATGCGGCATCGGCAACGCTCCTTACTCTGGCTGCACTGGAGCCAGTTCATGGATGGTCAACACCGTTAAAGGCCCTCGCGACCGGGGCGGCGTCGCAGTCGGAAATGGCTCGCGGCCCGGTCCGGTCGCTCGTTGGGCAATTGTATGCCGCAGGGAGCCCGCTGGCCAACGCCGCGTTTTTCACCGCCGGCCCGCGACGGGTATACTTGAACCTTGAATCAGTCGCGATAGAGCCTACAGGAGCACGACCATGGCCATCGACACCAGCGCCGCCCGCACCGTCCGCGCCCCGCGCGGCACGCAACTGTCCTGCAAGGGCTGGCAGCAGGAAGCCGCCCTGCGCATGCTCATGAACAACCTCGACCCCGAAGTCGCCGAGCTGCCCGAACAGCTCATCGTCTACGGCGGCTCCGGCCGGGCGGCCCGTTCGTGGGCCGATTTCGACCGCATCGTCGCCACGCTCAAGCGGCTGGCCAGCGACGAGACCATGCTGGTGCAGTCGGGCCGGGCGGTCGGCGTGATCAAGACCCACCCGGACGCCCCGCGCGTGCTGATCAGCAACGCCATGCTGGTGCCGCACTGGGCCACGCTCGACGAGTTCCGCCGCCTCGAAGCCCTGGGCCTGACCATGTACGGCCAGATGACCGCCGGCAGTTGGATCTACATCGGCACCCAGGGCATCCTGCAGGGCACCTACGAGACCTTCGCGGCCTGCGCCCGCAAACACTTCGGCGGCTCGCTGCGCGGCAAACTGGTGGTCAGCGGCGGTCTGGGCGGCATGGGCGGGGCCCAGCCGCTGGCGGCCACTTTCAACGAGGCCGCCTTCCTGGGCGTCGAGGTCGATCAGGCCCGCATCGAGCGGCGGCTCAAGACGCGCTACTGCGACCGCATGACCGCCGACCTGGACGAGGCCCTGGCGTGGGTGCTCGCGGCCCGCGAGCGGGGAGAGGCGCTCTCGGTCGGCCTGGTCGGCAACATCGCCGACGTGTTGCCCGAGCTTATCAAGCGCGACATCACGCCCGACGTGCTCACCGACCAGACGTCGGCCCACGACCCGGTCGAAGGCTACGTGCCCAACGACATGAGCTATCAGCAGGCGCTCGAGCTGCGGCGGCGCGATCCGCGGGCCTACCAGCGCGAAGCGCTGCGCACCATGGCCGATCACGTGGCCGCCATGCTCGAGCTCAAGCGCCGCGGCGCGATCACGTTCGACTACGGCAACAACCTGCGCGGCAATGCCAAGTCGGCCATCGAACAGGGACTGAGCCGGGCCGACCTGCGCCCCGATGATCCGTTCGAGATCCCCGGCTTCGTGCCGGAGTACATCCGGCCGCTGTTCTGTGAAGGAGCCGGGCCGTTCCGCTGGGCGGCGCTCTCGGGTGATCCCGAGGACATTCGCGTTACCGATCAGGCCATCCTCGAGACCTTCCCCGAAGAAGAGGCGCTGTGCCGCTGGATCCGCATGGCCGGTGAGAAGGTGGCGTTCCAGGGGCTCCCGGCCCGCATCTGCTGGCTCAAGTACGGCCAGCGGGCGAAGATGGGCCTGATCTTCAACCGTCTGGTGCGCGAAGGGAAGATCTCGGCCCCCATCGTGCTGGGGCGTGACCATCTCGACTGCGGCAGCGTGGCCAGCCCCAATCGCGAGACCGAGGGCATGCGCGACGGCTCGGACGCCATCGCCGACTGGCCGATCCTCAACGCCCTGGCCAATGCCGTCTGCGGCGCCACCTGGGTCAGCGTGCATCACGGCGGCGGCGTCGGGATAGGCTACTCGATCCACGCCGGGCAGGTGCTGGTCTGCGACGGCACGCTCGAGGCCGACAGGCGCATCGAGCGGGTGCTGACCGCCGACCCGGCCACGGGCGTGATCCGTCACGCCGACGCGGGCTATGAGCGGGCGATCGAAGTAGCCCGCAGCAAGGGCATCGACATACCGGGGCTGACGCGCTGAGCGCAATAGCCGGGATCCGGCGACGATCGGTGCGGTAGTCGTCGAGCGGCGGAGAAGTCTAAGCGAAGGCGGTCGGGCCGAGCTTGGGCGGGTCGCGGTGCATCATGATCTGCCGCACGCGCGGACCGCGGGCCAGCGGCAGGAAGACCTTGACCAGGGACGGGTCGAACATCGTGCCCGAACAGCGTTCGATTTCGCGGATGGTGTCTTCGAGCGACCAGGCCGGCTTGTAGACCCGCGGGCTGGTCAAGGCGTCGAAGACGTCAACCAGGTGCACGATGCGCGCCGGCAGGGGGATCTTTTCGCCGGCCAGGCCGTCGGGATATCCCGAGCCGTCCCAGTTCTCGTGGTGGCTGCGGGCGATCTGGCGGGCCTGCTCGAAGAACGGCCGTTGCGAGAGGATGCGCTCGCCGGCGATGGTGTGGTACTCCATCGCCTTGCGTTCCTCCGGCGTGAAGCGGCCGGGCTTCTTGAGGATCTCGTCGGGCACGTGGATCTTGCCGACGTCGTGCAGGATGGCCGAGAAGCCCAGGTTCTCGGCCTCCGTCTCAGGCATGCCCACGTGCAGGGCCAGCAGCTCGGTGTACTCCTTGATCCGCAGCACGTGTGCCCCGGTGTCGGTGTCGCGGGCCTCGCTGGCCACCGCCAGCATCAGGATCGAGTCGAGGTTGGCCTCGCGCAGCTCGGCCGTGCGTTCGGCGATCTTCTTCTCGAGCGTCTGCGAATAGCGCTTGAGCTGGATCGCCTGCTCCAGCACGGTATCGCTGAGCCGGGCCACCTCCTGGTACTGGTCGTGGAAGTTCTGCTCGGCCTGCTTCTGCTGGCTGATGTCAATGACGGTATAAATGCGATAGCCACACAGCGGCGTGGTGCCGTCCAGCGGACGACTCGAGATGATCACCGGCAGGAAGCCTCCGCCGGCACGCGGCAAGGCGGCCTCGCGCTCGACCTCCTTGTCGGCGTACTGGGCGAAGTCGTAGCGGAGCTGGAAAGCCTCGTCCGGCGGAAAGAAGTCCCAGATGCGGTGCCCGATCAGCTCGCTCTCGGGCCGCTCCATCATGTGGCAGAAGCGGCGATTGGCGTAGGTTATCGAGCCGTCGGGCGCGATCAGTACCGCCCCGCAGTACAATGCGTCCAATACATGGATCGTCTGCCGAATCGACTCGGCGGTATCAAGGGTGGCGTCCATGGTCGTGATATCGAGTCGTTGGCGCCTTCGCTGCAATAGCGCCACGGCCGCCGGAGCGCAAGAATGACCCCCGCATCGCGCGAGCCGCTGCTACTCGCGGTGCTGACGGTGTTGGCCCTGGCCTGGTCCGCTTGCGAGCCGCACGATCGGCTGACCTGGCTGCTGGAGGTGTTTCCGGTAATAGCGGGTCTGATAATTCTGGCGGCGACCTGGCGGCGCCTGCGGCTCACGCCGCTGCTCTATCGGCTGCTGTTTGTGCACGCCCTGATCCTGATCGTCGGCGGGCACTACACCTACGCCGAAGTGCCGCTGGGGCGCTGGGTTGCCGACCTGCTCGGCCTGGCGCGCAACCACTACGATCGGCTCGGCCACTTCGCCCAGGGCTTCGTGCCCGCCATGCTGATCCGCGAGCTGTTGCTGCGCGCTTCGCCGTTGCGTCCGGGTAAGTGGCTCACCACGCTGGTGATCTGTGCCGCCCTGGCGGTCAGCGCCGCCTACGAGCTGCTGGAATGGGCCGCCGCGCTGACGCTGGGGCAGTCGGCGGCCGCCTTTCTGGGCACGCAGGGTGACGCCTGGGACACGCAGTGGGACATGTTCCTGGCGCTGTGCGGGGCGGCAACGGCGTTGCTGACGCTGAGCCGGCTGCACGATCGGGCGCTGCGGCGCGCGACGACGGCGCCCGGGCCGCGCTAGGCAACCCGGGCGCCGTGTTGGATCAGTCGGCCGCGATTGTGCCGGTCTACTCGCTCTTGGCGGTTTTGTTCCTGGCTTTGCTGGCCTCGGGCGGGGCCTGTACCGAGATCACGTAGATGCCGTCGCTGGTGGTACGAATGGTCATCAACGACGGGGCCTGGTACTTGAGCAGGGCCTTGGCCTTGTCGAGCTGGTCCGGGGGGATGTCTTCGACCAGGGCCTCGACCATGGCGGCGGTGACCATCGCCGCGGGGTTGCCGAACTGCATGGCCAACTGGTCCTTCTGCCTGGCCAGCTCGAAGACGGCCTCGTACATGCGTCGCGGATCGCTGTACACCACGCACCAGGCGTCGGGGGGCACCAGCCTGGCGAGCCTGGCGAAATCGTCGGCCGGGGGCTGTTCGGCAGTACCCTGGATGCCGCGTTCGACGCAGGGGGTCGAGCCGATCAGCACGGCCTGTTCGCTGACGGCGATCGAAAAGCCGCCCATCGACACGTCGTAGATGAAGGTGCCGCGCAGCTCGCGGTCGATGAGCATGCCGGCGGCCAGCTCGCTGAGCTTTTCAAGCAACTGCTGCAACGGTTGGCGCTGCCTGGCCGCGATGGTCAGCAGCAAGCGCGACGACTGGGCGCTGTAGGGCTTTTCGAAACCCATACTGACGCTCAGTGGGGGGGCCAGGAAGGCCAGCAGTCCCTTGCGGATGTCGAGCGTTTCCTCTTCGCCGAACGGGACCGACTCGAGCGTGGTGCGCAGCTCGTCGGCACCCGCCGGGTCCATCTGCCTGACCATCCGCTCGATTTCGTCCAGCAGTTCTCCCAGGTCCAGATTGACCCACCCGAAGGCGAAGGCGTCGTTGACCACCACTTGCGGCCGTTTGACGGGCGTGTTCTTCATACTCAGGATCTTGATCAGACCGCTGCGCTGGCCACTGACGAGCAGCTCGGCCTCCAGGCGCCCTTCGTAGCCGCCCGAGCCATAGTCGGCGTGTGCGATTATGCCGCGGACCCCGTTCAGCCCGAGCATCTTGATGGTCTGGGCTGTCTCTTCGTCGCCTTCTGCAGCCACGGCTTCAAGCAGTTTCTGCAGGTCGACCATGAAGCGCAACTGTCCGGGCGGATCGAACTTGCGGGTCAACGCGCGATACAGCTCGTTGTCACAGAGCGTTTCGGATTCCCCGCGACGCAGCACCGCCTTGATGATCTCCGGGGTCGGTGCCAGGATCAGCCGATCCGCCGTGAGGCACAGGGCCAGCTTTTCGGGCATGGCCTCGGGGGAGAAGAGCTGGCTGAGCATCTCCTCGACGGCCGAATCGAGGTCGTCGCCGCCCTCCAGCGCGGCGTCGAGGTCGTCTTCGTCGGCTTCGTCTTCGTCGTCGGCCTCCTGGTCCTCGTCGCGCTCGGTTACGAACGAGTCGATCGTGTACGAGCGGAACTCGACCTTTTCATGCTGGTCGGACAGCTCGCGGAAGCGCCTGGTGGCGCGCCGGTAGTACTTCTGCATCAGCTCGGCGTTGCCCACGCCGGCGATCAGGGCCACCTGGGGCTGCTCGTCGGTGAGGTTGCTGGCGTAGAGGACGATCGATCCGGCGAAGGGGTTTTCGAGCTGGTCGGGCTTGAGTTCGAGCGCCTCGGCCAGGCGGTTGCGGAACTGCTCGGCGAGTTTCTGCGGCAGCGAGAAGCTGGCCGAGAGGTCCTTGAGGTCGGGATCGCTGAACATGTCCCAGAAAGCCATCTGCTTCCAGCGACCCAGCAGGTCGGTCAGATCGTCGATGGCCACGAAAAGGACCGCGTCGGACGGGGCCCACAGGCCCGGGTCGCGCGGGCGATTGCCCCGCTCTGGTTGCGCCCCCGCGATCGGCGAGCCTGACAGGACGAGCAACAAGCAGGCAGCAATGGCGTTTCTCATGCGAACTTCTCCCGGAGTCTCAGCGAGTCGGCAAGTCAGTCCTGCCGCTTCAACAAGGGCGCCAGTCCGGCCTTGCGCCTGGCCGGCGGTTGCAGGTAGCGATAACCCGCCACCGACGATTCACTGTTGTAGGCGAAAGCGTCGCGGTTCTTGAGGAACTCGATCACGTAGCGCACCGGGATGGCGAAGCCCAGCCCTTCGCCACCTGAGATCTTCATGTTGGTCACGCCGACCACCTCGCCGCGCATGTTGAACAGCGGCCCGCCCGAGTTGCCGGGGTTGATCTGGGCGGTGGTCTGGATGTAGACCAGGCCCTCGTCGGCCCGGTTGCGCCGGCTGACGATGCCCTGCGAGACGCTGCGCTCCAGGCCCAGGGGATTGCCGATGGCGAACACCCGGTCGCCGTCGCGCAGGTCGTCGCTGATGTTGAGATAACACACCACCGGCGTGTAGTCGTCGGGCAGGTTCACCTTCAGCAGTGCCAGATCGAGGAACGGGTTTATCGCCACGATATCCACATCCTCGAACTTCTGGTGTTTGAACTCGTTGCCCACCTTGCGGAACACCACCACCGCGATGCGCGTCTCGTTCTCGATCACGTGGAAGTTGGTGATCACGTGCCCCTGGGCGCTGATGAAAAAGCCGCTGCCCATCGCCGCCGGCGTCGACACCATCACCACCCCCTCGCCGAAGCGCTCGGTCAGCTCCTTGACGCTGCGGGGCGGCAGCTTGGCGTGGCTGTAGAGGTCGTCGGTATGTCCGACCGCCGCGGCCTGGGTGGCCGGTTGCGGCTCGGCCACCACCTCACTGATCGCCGAACGCGGAATCGACAGCAGATTGAACCCCAGGTCCACCACGATGTGATCGGGGTATTGCCGCAGTATTTCCCCCTGGATCGAGGCACCGCCGCGGAGATGTATGATCTCGCCGGGGGCGCTGCTTCCCAAGACCAATACCGCAGCAAACAGCAGACAGGCTGGCCGCGTTGCCATAAGAACACAGTCTCCTGAGAACGGACTAAGCGCCGCTTGCACGGCCTGATACTAGGCCGGCGCCCAGCCGGCGGCAAGCGCATCTTGCCTGCCAGCGGCGCGCACACACCGCCGCAAGCCCCGCACAATTGCAACAAGAGCGAACAGTGGGCAATCAGCCCGCGTCGGGCGAGCCGACTTCGACTTGCCGGGCCAGATCGGCCACGCGGCGCAGCAGCTCGGCTTCGGCCTGGCTCAGCTCGACCTGCCGCCGTTGCATGACCAGGGCGGCGATCTCGACGGCCTTGTCGACGCGGTAGCGCGTCAGGCCGTCGTTGGTCAGCCAGCCGAAGGAGGGGACGAACCTGGGCACGCCGGCCTGGGTGAAGACGTTGGACGCCACGCCGATCACGCAGCCGGTGGGCAGGATGGTTCCGATACCGGTTTTGGCGTGGTCGCCGAAGCAGGTGCCGACGAAACGCTGCCCGGTCTCGACGGTCTGGCCGTTGATGGCCACCCGGATGGTGCCGTAGGTGTTCTTCAGGTCGCTGGTGACGGTGTCGGCCCCCAGGTTGACCCACATGGCCACATAGCTGTGCCCCAGAAAGCCGT
>CAZRSM010000093.1:0-1733 GCA_964602755.1 uncultured Planctomycetales bacterium | reverse complement strand
CACGACGCGGCTGCTGTGGGCGAAGGTGGTCGAGATCATGGGCGATCGGGCCTCGCAGCGGTTGCGTTCCGTGCTGGCCCAGCGGCTCAAGACCGAACGTGACAAGGCAATCCAAGGCGCGTTACGACGCGCCGCCGATCGCTTGAAACGATGACCGGCATCTGTATGGTCACATTCGGCCGAAGCGCTCGAGGTCCGCACGACTTGACTGCTGGTGGTGTTCGGCCGCAGGATCCGGCTGCAGGATTTCTCGCCTGCTGTTCGGCGTGATGCCCGGTGGCAGCCGACCGAAGTACAACGACCTGGACGACGAAGCCGTCGCACCGATGACATGGCTTCGTCGAGTGCCTTGAAGGCTGTGGTACCGAACGAGGATATGAGCCCATGTTCACGCTGCATCCGGGGCTGCTGGCTGGCGCCGCTGCTGCGGCATCATCCAGCTTCTGGTGAGAGCTGGCTTGGGTCATTGTGATCGGCGGACTGGTTGGTGGCCTGGGGGCAAAGCTGATCGGCCACCTCGTGCGCCGCGCAGGCAACACTGACCAGAACAGCTGGCTGGCACTGCCCGGCGCGCACCAGCGACCTGAAACAACCGCAGGCCTGGCGACATCAGCGGCCGGCTCGATGCCACCATAGAGTGCGGGGAGCCGGAGCCGCCCCGCCGAATCAGAATCACCAAGCCGTGGGTTCCGCCAGACAGTTACTACAACGGCCTGCTGGGAGCTGCGGCAGACGAACAGCCCACCGATGTAGTTAAACCTTGACACCTGCGCATCAGAACGCGTATTTGCAAGGAGCATTGCTATGAAAACCAGGCTGAATATCACTTCCTTTCTGCTCGGCGCAGCCTGCGCGACTGCCCTGGGGGCCGGGTACCTGGCCCTGGCCGGCCCCATCCGGGGCGGTGGAGAAACCGCGGTCGGCGGATCAGCCGCCCTGATCAACGGCCTGCGTATCCCCTACGCGGTGCGCGATCGCGTGAGCATCGGCGAAGGGAACGACTCGATCGAGTTCTCCGTCGCCTACGGCATCGAGCACGGCGTGGCCCGCATCGACATCGCGCCCACCGGCGAGGTAGTCGGCGGGGGCCTGCGCATCGCGCGGCTGGTGTCGTGCCCCGACGGCCAGAACACCTACACCTTCGAAGCTGCCGGCGGCGAGATCCACCTGGCGAACGTGCCCGCCGAGAAGTTCGTGCACCTGACCAGGAACACCATCTCCTGGGACGTCAAGCTCTACTCGGCCGACGGCGGGGTCCTGTGGGGGATGTCGGCCGGATTCGACCTCAAGTGATCACGCCGGCGGGCAGCATCACGAGCACAACCCGGTCCACGCACGGCTCGCGGGGTCGCCGTGGAAGACGCGGCGGCCCCGCGCAGTCTGCGGCTGGCTGCGAGCCGTCGTGCCGCGTAAGCTCCGTTCCGTGGCGCTGTCTCGCATACTGAAGCGCGTGGACGACGACCGGGCCGGGCATCGGTCGTCGCCGCGGCGACCCATCGGCCGGATCGGCCGGAGGTGCCGCATCAGCCGAGAATGGCCAAGCAGGCCCGTCGTTCCCTCGTCCTGCGTGCCGCGTGCCGGCAGAACCGCGCTGCCGCTTGGGCATGGCACCCGACCGCACGCAACCATACGCCCGACCGCGCACATCCGTACCCCACACCAACCCGTCCGGTGCAGATGCGGGTTTGCCGCGGCAGGTCGCAGCCGGTAGCTGGAAGGCTACTGTTTCCACA
>CAZRSM010000092.1:0-2649 GCA_964602755.1 uncultured Planctomycetales bacterium | reverse complement strand
GATCGTCGAACAGCACGTCGATGTCGGCACTGAGCAACCGCCGGTAGACCTCGCTGGCGGTCTGCATCACGGCCTCGTCGCGCGGATCGAGAGCCACCACCAGGGCCTCGAACGGCGCGATGGACATCGGCCAGATGATGCCGGCCTCGTCGTGATTGGCCTCGATGGCGGCCGCCATGATGCGGTTCAGGCCGATGCCGTAGCAGCCCATGATCAGCGGCTCGGGCTTGCCGGTCCTGGTCAGGTAGGTGGCCCCCATGGCCTCGCTGTACTTGGTGCCCAGCTTGAAGACGTGGCCGACTTCGATGGCGGTCCTGATGTGCAGCGGATCGGGCTCGCCGTCGAGCGGCGCCAGATCGCCCTCGACCACCGTGCGGATGTCGGCGACTGCCACCTTCTCGCCGCACACCGGGAAGTCACGTCCGGGATTGACGTTGCGCACGTGATAATCGGTCTTGTTGGCACCGGTGGCGGCGTTGCGCATCGTCACCACGTCGCGGTCGATGATCAGCCGATCGACGCGGTCGATCAGCCCCTGGGGTCCGGCGAAGCCCACCGCCGCCCCGGTCAGCTCCTCGATCGAGTCGGGCGTGGCCAGCTCGCAGTGCAGTATCAGCTCGTCGTCGAAGACCTGCTGCACCACGCGGGAAAGCTTGTGCTCATTGATCTCGTGGTTGCCGCGCACCAGGGCCACGATCCAGCCGGTCCACTCCATCTCCTTGCCGTCGACCTTGCGCAGGGCCTTGATGTCGTAGACCAGCGTCTTGATCATCTGCTCGGGCCGCGTGCCCAGAAACTGGCAGACCTCTTCGACGCGCCCCACCCCCGGCGTGTGCACCTCCTCTAGCGGCAGCATCTCGTCGGTCTGCTGCGGCAGCGGGCGGGCGCAAGCCCGTTCGAGATTGGCGGCATAGCGGCCGCTCTCGCTGATGGCCACCTGGTCTTCGCCGGCGTCGGTCAGCACCATGAACTCGTGCGAGACGTCGCCGCCGATGGCCCCGCTCTCGGCCTCCACCGCCAGGTAAGGCAGCCCGCAGCGGCCGAAGATGCGGCAATAGGTGGCGTACATGGTGTCGTAGGCCTCGTCGAGGCTCTGGGCGCTGTCGTGGAAGGAGTAGGCGTCTTTCATCAGGAACTCGCGGGTGCGCAGCACGCCGCTCTTGGGCCGCGCCTCGCCGCGGAACTTGGTCTGGATCTGGTAGAGGTTGACGGGCAACTGCTTGTAGCTCTTGAGGTAGGCCCGCGCCAGGTCGGTGATGACCTCTTCGTGAGTCGGCCCCAGCACGGTGTTGGGCCGCCAATCGCCCTCCGGCCCGCCCAGCCGCAACAGCACGTCACCCATGGCCTCGACCCGGCTGGTTTCCTCCCACAGCCCGATCGGCTGCAGCACGGGCATGTGCAGCTCGATGGCGCCGGCGGCGTCCATCTCCTCGCGGACGATCTGCTCGACCTTGCGCAAGGCGCGGTAGCCCAGCGGGAGGTAGGTGTAGATGCCGGCCGCCAGTTGACGGATCAGCCCGGCCCGCAGCATCAGGATGTGCGAGGCCGCGGTGGCGTCGCGGGGGGTTTCCTTGGTCGTCGGAATGAAATACTTGCTCCAGCGCATGGTCCGCTCTGCTCCGTGCGGGTCTCGTGACGATCTCAAAAAACAAACCGGCATTGTGCCCGGTCGCGCCGCGCGATGCAAACCTGGCAGCCGGCCAGCCCGGCGGGAAGATCGACCAGAGTTGCTGCGCAGGTGTCCTGGCCGGGGGGAGCCAGGCGCCGCTGCCGGTTCATTCCGTCCGTCCGCCGCGCGCCAGCAGGTAGAAGAAGAAGCACGCCCCCAGGATGCTGGTTATCACGCCCACCGGCATTTCGTAGATCGAGATGCTGCGCGCCAGCCCGTCGCAGACCGCCAGGAAGGCCGCCCCCAGGGTCACCGAGGTCAGCACCAGGGGCAACGTGCGTCCGCCCACCAGGGCCCGTGCCATGTGCGGCACCATCAGCCCCACGAAACCCACCGGGCCGCAGTTGGCGACCACCACCGCGGTCAGCACGCCCACCGCCAGGTAGCTGCCCCACACCACCCGCCCCACCGCTACGCCGCGCGTCGCCGCCAGCTCGTCGCCCAGGGCGATCAGGTCCAGCGCCCGGTGCCAGTAGACCGCCAGCAGCAGCGCCGCCGCCAGCACAAGACCCACCTCGACGGCAGCCTGCGGCCTGACGGTGGCCAGCGAGCCGATCATCCACATGACGACGTTGTTGGTCACGGCCCGGTCGGCCAGCACGGTCACCAGCAGCACGCCGGCCGAGCACAGATAGGCCACGCACACGCCGGCCAGCAGCAGGCGGGTCATCTCCCGGCCGCCGCGCAGGCGCGCCATCAGAAACACCAGCCCCAGGGCCGCCAGGGCTCCGCCGAAGGCCAGCAGCGACAGCACCGGCACGCCGGCCACCCGCCCGCCGACGTGCAGCAGGAAGCCGACCGCGGCGGCCAGCGAAGCGCCGCTGGCGATGCCCAGGGTGTAGGGCGATGCGAGGGGGTTGCGGAAAAGCGCTTGCAGGATCACGCCGCCGAGTGCCAGCCCCGCGCCGGCCGCGGCCGCCAGCGCCACGCGCGGCACGCGGAGGTTCCAGAAGACGTTGAGCCCCCCCCGCGAGCCGGGC
>CAZRSM010000091.1:0-7644 GCA_964602755.1 uncultured Planctomycetales bacterium | reverse complement strand
CCAGCAGCAGCCCGGCCAGCAGCGCCGGCAAACCAAACCGCCGTAGCGCGGCGACGTTCATGGCTGGTCCTCTTCTTGCTGTCGATCGGCGTCGGGCGGGCCGCTGCCGGCGGGCGGGTCGCGGGGCGGATCGGTCGGTTCGCGCGGCTCTTTGCCGGCTGGTAAGCGCAGCCGACGCACCACGACCGTGCGCGCCAGGATGTCGCCCAGCCGCTGGCGGTTGCGCGAAAGCACGACCAGGAAAGCGAATACCCAGAAGTGCGGCAACAGCTCGATCAGTCGACACAGGTTGCGGGCCACGATCTGTCCCGCACTGGCCCGCGGGGCGGACTCCGAGATGACGCGCATCTGTGCGATCAGCTTGCCCAGGCTGCGGCCGGTAAGCAGCTCGAAGACGAGCATGTAGAGCGTATGGCCGCCGACGGTAAGGCTCCACCACCAGAGCACGTCAGCCGAGGGCAGGCCGGCGTCGGCCGATTGCGTGATGCCCCAGCCTGCCAGGGACGCCAGGCCCTCGCGCGGATCGATGTGCAGACGATAGGCCGCGACGGTGGCGAACGGCAGAAAGTCGATCAGCCAGCCGAACAGACGCTGCACGCCCAAGGCCAATGCGCAGCCCGGCGGCAGGATGATGATCCGGGTCAGGCTGCCACGGCGAAAGACGAACAGCCCCATCAATACAAAGATCAACAGCAGCAGCGTGATCCCCTGGACCCAGACGTTGATCGTGTCGTGCCGGGTCTGCCGGGCCACAAGCGCGTCGATCGAAAAGGAACTTTCGGCCGGCTGGCCGGCGATGCGGCCGAACTGGAGCCACGAGCGGCCCTGCTGGTCGATCAGCAACAGCACCACGTGCTGGTTGAAACCGCCGGCGGCCAGGTAACGCGCGGTCTCGGCCTCGGGCAGCGGCGAGAGATTCAGCGCGACCTGACGCCACTGTGCGAAGCGGCCGTCGTCGGCGAGCCGCGGCCGGTAGGCGCGCGGAGCCGGGTCGTCCGGACCGAGCGTCAGCAGCGTCAGCAGCCGGTTGCAGGTCAGCGGCCAGAACGTCGTCAGCGGGCCGGTATCGATCCGCCCGTCGGGCTGCCAGCGGTTCTGGTCGTCAAGCCGCCAGCAACGCAGCCCCGAGCGGTCGTCTGGCGCGAACAGGAACAGGTCGGCGCCGGTGGCACAGAGCCGCGGGCGCAGCTCGGCGTCGCGGGGGCGCTCGATCTCGGCCGGCAGGGCGGTGACAGCGTGCCACTGGTGGCCGTCGTAGGCCAGCAGGCTCAGCGCCGCCGAACCCGGGTCGAAGGGCTGCGTAGCGGCGGGCTGTTCGGGGACGATCGCGGGCAGGATTGCGGCTGCGGCGGAGGGGACTATTCCGTAAACAGTTTGCCCTGCAGAGAATATGTCGATCGGTGTGCGGCGGCGCGGCAGGACGCGCTCCGCCAGCGGTCGCTGCTGGCCGACCAGGTAGCGATACGCTGACCCGTCGGCAAAGAACACCAGCACCCCGTCGGGCACTGCGGTGAAGCTGACGATGCGTTCGCTGAGCAGCGGACCGCTCTCGAACGCGCCGGCGGCGTCGCGCCGAAAAAGCCGCCAGACCGGCTGCGGCCCGGGCTGCAACGGAGCGGCGATCCAGAGGGCCTGCTCGTCGGCGGCTAACCGGCACAAGGTGTCACTCTCGATGGCCGTCGGTGCCGTGGCGGGCTGGCCCGCCGCCGACGTTGCCAACAGCAGCAACAGCAGCAGCCGGGGCGGTCCGCTCGGCAGGCGTGGCGCTCGGGCTGACGAAACGGCCGCAGGCATCAGGACGGCTCCGTTTCCGGCGGCGCGGGCCGAGACTGGGGCGCTTCGGCCGGCAGGTCGAGCGGCTCCATCTCGCCTTCCCAGCCTTCGGGGAAGTCGCAGAACGGCACGTCTTTGCGGCGGTAGTGCACGTCCGCCAGGTCGATGCGCATCTGGGCCCCGTCGGCCGGCCAGTCGACCACGTAGCGGCGCGGCGTGTACGGGCCGGCCGGCCCACTGTCGCTGACAGGCCGGTACTTGCCCAGCCTGGCGCGCATGATCGTGCGGCCGGTGGGCGTGCGGTCGATGATCTCGATCGGCAGGTAGGGGGCCTGGGAATCGAGCACGACTTCGCGCGGCACGTAGGGCCAGCCGACGGCGTCGGTCTTGAAGAACAGCAGCCGACTGGTGCGGCCGTCGCTCTCGAGCAGCGGGGCGATGCCGTCGGGCAGGTGCTCGGGCAGGGGGCGCATCATCAGGGCATCCAGCAGCCGATCGGGCGGCACGATGACGCGCCTGGCCAGCCCGCGCTCGAGGGCATCCCAGGTGCCATACCACATCTTGCGGGTATCCTGGGCGTCGACCCACAACCAGTAGTATTCGTAATTGGAGCCGATGCGGGCCACGCTGCCGGCCAGGCCGTGCTTGATGTCGAAGTAGAGGCAGCGGGGGGCCTCGAAGATGATCGTTGCCGGCTGGCCGAGGAAACGCCGGGTGTGGCCGTTGGCGTCGCGGAACCGGAACGACACCGTGGCCTTGCAGTAGAGGGCCCGCTCGATCCGCTCGAGGTTGGCGTTGATGCGACGCAGCGCCTGGCGGGCGTCGCGCGGCGGCTGGGGTTCGAGTGCCGGCCGCGGGGCGCAACCGGCAAGTGCGGCCACGAGCAGGCCGGATGCGGCAAGGAGCACGCGGCGCTGCCGGCTCGCTGGCGGTCGGGCGGCGGCAAACTGGGTGATGCTGCTCATGGTAGCTGCTCGCAGAGTCATGCGTGATCCGGGGCCGGGGCGGGGGCGTCGGAGGCCGGCTCGGCCTGGTCGGCAGTCGCTGCGGGGGTGACGAGCGTTTCGAGCTGCTGGCTGAGGTCTTCGAGCTGCTGCTCGCCGAGGTCGGGCCGCACGACGGCGTAGGTCGCGGAGAGCTTGGGGGCGACGAAGTGCCAGAGTTCGCGGCCGTCGTCGTCGGTCGTGCTGCGCTCCAGCTTGATGACCTTCTTGCGCCACAACAGCAGGGCCAGGACGAAGCGGAGCTGGAGCTTGTCGGCCGACCGGGCCTCCTGGAGCTGCTCGAAGAGCGCCAGCAGCGCCTGGCGGTCGAGCGTCACCTTGCGCGGCTGGGTCGGCTCGGGTCGGCGGGTGAGCCACCGGGCCAGCAACCCGGGCTCTTCGGTCGGCGGGCAGGCCTGGCAATAGTCCGCCCGGCGGTAGCCCCCGTCGGCCTCGTACAGGCACGCGGTGAAAGTCTCTCCGGGCTCGAAGGATCGTCCACAGGCGCTGCACGCGTCGCCCCGGCGGGGCATCTGCCAATCGTCGGCCACAGTTATGGTCCCTCGCGCTGGTCTGGTCGTCACGAACCGTCAGTGCGTCGATCGAGGTGGATTATAGCGCTTGGCACGCATCGTGCACCAGTTGGCGGGGACTGGGGCTCGACTTAGAATCCGCCGCATGTTGGCGCGCGTGCACAGCATGGCCCTGGCCGGGATCGAGGCCCACGTCTGCGAGATCGAGGTCGATGTGACCGGCCACGGCTTCGGCCCGCCCACACTGGTCGGTCTGCCCGACTCGGCCGTCAAGGAGAGCCTCGACCGCATCCGTTCGGCGCTGACCAACTCGGGCTTCGCACCGCCCCGCAGCCGCACCACCATCAACCTGGCCCCGGCCGACGTGCGCAAGGAAGGCCCGGCGTTCGATCTCCCGATCGCGGTCGGCATGCTGCTGGCCGACGGGCAGGTGCGCAGCGAGTCGGCCGACGGTTGCCTGCTGGCCGGCGAGCTGGCGCTCGACGGGCGCGTGCGGCCGATCAAAGGGGCCCTGTCGATGGCGCTGCACGCCCGCGACAGCGGCTTTGCCCAACTGCTGGTGCCGCGCGAGAACGCCACCGAAGCGGCGGTCGTGGACGGCATAGAGGTTTTCGGCGTCGGGAGTCTGAGCGAAGCGGTGGGACACGTCAGCGGCCAGTTGCCGCTCGAGCCGACGGTAGTCGACCGGGCGGCGCTGTTCGAGGTGGCTTCGCAGTACGACGTGGACTTCGCCGACGTGCGCGGCCAGGAGCACGTCAAGCGGGCACTGACGGTGGCGGCTGCCGGCCGGCACAACGTGCTGATGATCGGGCCGCCGGGCACCGGCAAGACCATGCTGGCCAAGCGCATTCCGACCATCCTGCCGCCGCTGAGTCTGGAAGAATCGCTGGAGACCACGCGCATCTATTCGGCTTGCGGCAAACTGGAGCGGGGTCGCAGTCTGATCGCCACGCGGCCGGTGCGCCACCCGCACCATTCGACCAGCGTACCGGCGCTGGTGGGCGGGGGCACGATTCCGACCGCCGGCGAGGTTTCGCTGGCGCACCACGGCGTCCTGTTCCTGGATGAGTTCCCGGAGTTCAACCGCAGCGTGCTCGAGTCGCTGCGGCAGGTGATGGAAGACGGGCGCGTGACCATCGCGCGGGCCCACAGCTCGGTAGAGTTCCCGGCCGACTTCATGCTGGTGGCGGCGATGAACCCCTGCCCGTGCGGTTACTTCACCGATCCGCGCAAGGCGTGCAAGTGCTCGGCGCCCCAGATAGACCGCTACCTGGCGCGCATCAGCGGCCCTTTGCTCGAACGGATCGACATTCACATCGAAGTGCCCGCGGTGCCGATCGAAGCCCTGCGCGAGAGTCGTCCCGGCACCGACAGCGCCACCATGCGCCAGCAGGTCAGCCGGGCGCTGGAGATACAGCGCCGGCGCTTCGGGGCCGGCTCGACGGTGACCAATGGTCGCATGTCGCCGCGCGACCTGCGCCGCTGGGCCCGGATCGACGCCGAGGGCGAACGGCTGCTGCGCCAGGCGGTCAGCGAGCTGGGCCTGAGCGCCCGCGCGCACGACAAGGTGCTGCGCGTGGCCCGCACGATCGCCGACCTGGTCGGGGCCGAGCACATCGGCGTCACGCACCTGGCCGAGGCGATTCAGTACCGCCGGCTGGACCGCGCCCTGTGACGGGGGGCTTTCAGACCCAGACGTCCGCGATGCGGAAGGCGTAGGCGATGGTGGCGATCACGGCCTCCGCGACGCTGCAACTGCCGGCGAAGGTGACGCCGCCGGCCAGCACGGCCAGCGCGACCCAGCGTTTGTTGATTCTGCTCATCTATGCGGCTCCTGTTGGGCTGGTGGTCGGGCCGGCGGACCGAAACAAACGGGTCCGACAGCCACGACCGGCCTGGTCGGCGGGCGGTGCCGACCGTCACTGAATAATAACACGCCCGGCAAGTGGCCGTTGGGAGTCCTTGGGTGGGTCGCCTGGCCCCCCAGGGCCGGGGACGCGGCTGAGGGCTACCGGGTTGGTTGACGAACGGTCGATGGGGCGGGATGATGAAAGTTCCGTTGCGCCGGCTTGGAGGTAAGTCGGCTGCGCGTGCTCTCGTGCGTACAAGAGAGAGATGAATGAACGGCAGGCTGCGGCGTGTATGCATAACGGGAACGGGCTCGTTTCGTCCGAACGAGGCGGTGCCGATCGACCGGATCGATGACGTCCTGGGCCATCTGGACCAGGCACCCGAGCGGGTGCAGGCTTTCGTCAAGACCGTCGGGCGCAAGATGCTCGAGGCCAGTGGCGTGGAGTACCGGCACTTCGCCATCGATCCCGAGACGCACGAACTGACGCACAACATCGCTTCGCTGGCCGAGGAGGCAGCTCGCCGGGCGCTCGAGATGGCCGGCAGGCGGCCCGAAGACGTCGACCTGCTGCTGCTGAGCAGCTCGAGCTACGACACCACTACGCCGCCCACCTCGGTCCATTTGCAGGAACGGCTGGGGATCGAGCGCTGCGCCGAGATGGAGATCCACTCCAACTGCTCGGGCGTGGGCAAGTGCGTGCAGGTGGCCTACGACGCCCTGCGGCTGGGACGCTACCGCACCGCGCTGGTGGTCTATTCGCAGCTTTCCAGCGTCTATCTGCGCAGTTGCTACTTCAACCAGGCCAGGGCCAACAAGACCCAGGCCACGCTGCGCTACATCCTGGCCGACGGCAGCGGGGCGCTGCTGCTCGAAGCGGTCGACAGCGAGCAGGATGGACAGCTACCCGGCGAGATCATCGGCACCTACATCGAGTCCATCGGCGGCCAGCGCCGCCCGGCCATGACCGCCGGCGGCGGCGTGACCGACTGCATGAGCGGGAAGACCAACCCGCTGGCCGACATCTGGGAGCGCGGTTCGCACCATCTCGACCAGGACTTCTTCGCAGTCAACCGCGACGCCGGCCCGCTGCTGCTCGAGGGCGTCGGGCGGATGCTCGAGAATCTCGATTACGATCCGCGGCAGATCGACCATTTCGTGTGGTCGATCCCCACGCGGCAACTGTTCGATGCCCAGGTGGAGCGCTTCCGCGAGCGGCTGGGCGCTACGCCCGAGAAGATGAAGTTCCGCGCCGAGCGGACGGGATACTGCGGCGGGGCGTCGATTCTGATCCATTTCGACGATATGGTGCGTTCGGGCGAGCTCAAGCGGGGCCAGAAGGCCATCATGTATTCGGTCGAGTCCAGCAAGTGGATGTCGGGCGGCTTTCTGGTCCACTGGTAGGACGGACCCGGCTGGCGCGCGGCCAGCGCCCGCCGACCAGAACCCGCAGCGTCCCCACAGCGAGGCTCGTGACATGGCCAGCCGAAACGCAGAATCTCACCCCGAAGGCGGCCCGGCTACGCACCCGCTCATCGAACGCATCCCGCTGACGGTGCGCCGCGTGGCCTGCTATCTGGCCTGCGTGGTGTTCATCCTGGGCCTGCTGCCCTACCTGGCCGACCGGCTGGGCCATGAGCTGCTGCCGGCCTCGTGGCACTTCGAGATCGGCTGGTGGCGGATCGTCGGAGCGGTCATCTTCGTGGTCTGCCTCGTGTTGTATACCGCCTCGTCGATCACGCTGATGCGCTACGGCCGCGGGGCGTACATCGAGTTCGACCCGCCCAAGGAGTTCGTCGCCGTCGGCCCGTTCCGCTGGTGCCGCAACCCCATCGCGGCCTGCGTGCTGGGCATGGTGGCCGGCGAGGCGCTCGCGTTCTCGTCCACCGGGATCGCGCTGTTCCTGCTCCTGATCGGGTTGCCGCTGGCGCAGGCCCAGGTCGTGCTGCTCGAAGAGCCGCTGCTGGAGAAGCGCTTCGGCCAGGCCTACCGCGAATACCGCGCCCGCGTACCCCGCTGGATCCCCCGCCCGCCGCGCAAGGAGTCTTCGTGAAACGGCCGAGCCAGGAGACAGCGGCGCCGCCACACGCTGCGGCGCGGCCAGCCGGGAGGGTCTGGTGATGGGCCGCAACCTTCCCAACATCCTGCTGATCGTGGCCGACTGTGCCCGCAGCGACCGCTGGCTCGGGGCCGGTCGCACCACGCGCACGCCCAACATCGACCGCCTGGCCGCCGGCGGCGTGGCCCTGCCGACGACCATCGTCGAAAAGGCCTGCACGACGCCGAGCTTCTCCACGCTGCTGACCGGGCTGTACAGCCCGCGGCACGGCGTCCACCTGGTGTGGGGCTACCGGCTGCCGCGGCAGGTGCCGATGCTGACCGACGCCCTGGCCGAGCGGGGCTACCACACCTACGCCGAGGTGACCGGCCCGCTGCTGCCCGAGATGGGTCTGGACCGCGGGTTCGAGCAATACACCTACCGCGCCCCGTGCGACGGCCTGCACAC
>CAZRSM010000090.1:0-8601 GCA_964602755.1 uncultured Planctomycetales bacterium | reverse complement strand
CCGGCGCCGATCGAGTATCCATACGTGATGCTCTCGCCGGGCGAGCGGGTAGAGCTGTGGGCCGACTTCAGCCAGCACCCGGTGGGTTCGCAGCTCACGCTGCGCAGTCTGGGGTTCTCGGGCGCCGGCGGGGCCCAGGGTACGCCGCTGGACCTGATGACCATTTCCATCGATCAGGCCTCGACCGAGACGCTCACGCTGCCCGACACGCTGGCCTCGTTCACGCCCTACTCGCTCGATGACGCGATCAACCCCGGCAATCCGCGGCAGTTTCCCATCGCCATGCAGCCCGGACAGGGCTTTACGCTCAACGGCGGGCTGTTCCAGATGGAAGCCGTGGCGCCCAACGAGATCGTCACCGCCGACACGCTGGAGCTGATCGAGATCTCGAACACGTCGGGCATTATGCAGGTGGCGCACCCGATGCACTTTCACGGCCGCCAGTTTCAGATACTCGACCGCAGCGTGCTGCCGGGCAACCAGGCCGACTGGCAGACCGTGAGTGCCGGCTACGTGGACGCGGGGTGGAAAGATACGTTCCTCGTGATGCCGGGCGAGACGGTGCGGTTGCTGCTGCGCTACAGCACGCACACCGGGCTGTTCCTGTATCACTGTCACAACCTGGTGCACGAGGACGACGGCATGATGCGCAACTACCGCATCGATCCGTAGGGCGGCGTTTCGGAGGGTCGATCGGCCGACGGACGGGGGCCGATCGGTGCGGCGAGCGGGGTGTGGTCCGGCGATGTCGTGAGCCGGCCCGCACCCCGCTGGTTCATGACGGGTGGTCATGAAGTTTCGGGGACGCGGGCCGGCCGGTGCACTTGGGGGCTCTGGTTGGCCCCACACGCAGTACCCCGCTGGCGAGCCTCCGGTCAGCGGGGCACAGGTGGTCCTTACATGGACTCGAGGTCCCAGGGGTAGTTGACTTCCACGTTGTCGGTCACGGTGGGCTTGCTGTGCCCGGAGTAGTCGGTGCTGCGTTTCTGGGCGGCGCAGCCGGCCGCCAGCAGCAGTGGAACAACCAGCAGGGCTATGAGCACTTTTCGCATGACAGGTCTCCTTCTTGCGGGGTACTGAGGCCCAAACTCCAACCGTTTGGATGCGTCGGGCCGGCGATTCTTCCCCCGCAGGGGCACCTTTTGACCCCTCGGGAAGACCCGGCTGGTGCGGTCAGTTCCCGGACGTCCGCGCCGGCGGCGGGCCGCTGGGCGGGCGCACCGGGCGCGGCGTAAGGTCCACCGTGCCGGCGGCGCGATCGACGCCGACCGAGAAGTTGCGATCGGCCCAGTTGGGCGAATCGGGGGGATCGAGCCAGTGGGTATCGTTCTTGAGCGTGTCGTTGAAGTAGCGGTCGTTTCCGCCGACGTCCAGGAACAGCCCCAGCGAGGTGGTGTCGGCGAAGTAGGTGCTCACGCCGCCGCGGGCCCGGAAGCGCTCGGCATTGCGCGCGAAGCCGGGGCGCGGGGTTTTCTCGCTGCGGTAGGTATCGTCGCCGCCGGTGTCGATCAGCATGGCCACGCTGCGGTTGATCGAATAGCCCAAACCGTGCTGGCGGACGTCGTAGAGGTCGTTGCCGCCGACGTCGACCAGCAGTGCCACGGTGAAATCGTGGGCGAAGGCCAGGCTGTTGTTGGCGGTGGCCTCGACCAGGTGCTGGTCGTCGCCGGCCTCGTCGACCAGCACGCCGACGCAGAAATGTGCGCCGCTGGCCTGCGACCAGACGCTGCCGCGGTAGATATCGTTGCCGGCGCGGTCGTGCAGGATGCCGATGCCGAACCAGTAGCCGGTGCCCATCGACCAGTTGCCGGCCAGGTAGCTGTCGTCGCCGTCCCCGTCGAGCAGGGCGCCCAGGCCGCCGGCCCAACTGTGGCCGTCGGAGCCGTCGCCGCGGCGGCCCATGGCGCAGCCCTGGGCGTTGGAGACGGCGACATCCTCGTCGGGCGAGTGATACGAGGGTCGGCCGGTGACGGTGTGTTCGCGGACGGCGGTGTAGCTGTCGTCGCCGGTGCGGTCGGCCAGCACGCCGACGCCGGCCACGCCGCCGAAACCCTGGCCGTCGCCCCAGAGCTTGTAGCTGTCATCGCCGTCGACGTCGAACAGCAGGCCGATGCCGAAGTATCCGCAGCCCTGGCCGCTGAAGGTGCACGAGTACTGGTCGTCGCCGCCCAGGTCGGCGCACAGGCCGAGGCCGAACTGGCCGACACCCTGGGCATAGTGGCCGGCCTGGTAACGGTCGTCGCCGGCGGCATCCAGCAGCACGCCGATGCCGGCCAGACCGGCACCCTGGGCGGGCTGGTCCTCGGCGAGGTACTGGTCGTCGCCGGCCAGGTCGAGCAGCAGGCCGATGGGACGATCCGGGGCGCTGGCGGCCACGGGGCCGTGATAGCGGTCGTCGCCGCCCAGGTCGACGATCAGCAGGCAGTCGCGGCCGTCGACCACGTCGTCGCCGGTGCCACGGATGCGGATCCAGCCCCAGGGCGTGCGGTAGTCGAAGCCGGCCTGCCCGAGCTGCTCGGGTTCGAGAGCACCCAGCGCCAGCCGGGCGTCGTCGAGCGCCTGGACGCACTTGAGGGCGGCGTACCACAGGCTGGCTTCGTCCCAGGTGCGGGCCACGTCGTCGATCTGCGGGCAGTAGTCGAAGGCATCGACCGATTCTTCGCCGACGTTGTAGCGCGTGGCGACCACCAGGCGGTCGCGGCCGTCGACCTTGCGGAAGGCCAGCTCGGCCCAGCGCTGGGCGTCGACGATGTTGAGCACCAGTTGCCCGAGTATCTTGCTGACCTGTGGGTCGAACGCCGCGGCCTGGCGCGCCAGCTCGGCACGCACCTGGGGATACGGCAGCTCCTGGCCGAACGAGACGATGCGCGTGGGCCGGCCGGCGGCTTCGATCAGCCGGACGACGGCCTCATCGAGCGGCGTGGGCTCGGCGATGAGGTTGACGCTGTAGCCGCGAAAACCCCCGAACCGCGGATCGACACCCAGTTGCTGCACGGCACGGAACAGGGTGGTGGCGTTGCGGTCGGCGCGCCGGGCCAGGCGCTCGGGGTCGAGCTGGGTCCAGGCGGCGGCGCCCAGGGCGCGGGTGTAGGCCACGGCATCGAGCGGCTCGGCCAGCAGGCCGTCGAAGGCGGCCAGTTTGTAAGGCACGCGCGGGAAGCGCGGCCACCAGCTCTTGGGAACCCAGCCCAGATCGGCGCGGCGCAGCCCTACGAGGGCGAGAGTCTCGTCGAGCGCGTCGGGCCGCGGCGCCGGCTGCGCGGCCGGCGGCTGCGCGGCGGTTACCAACAATGACAACAGCGCGACAAGTCGCCAGGACATGGTCGTGTTTCCTCCGAAGTGGCAAGAGCCGCTGACTCGCCCACGGGTGGGCGTCAATCATACCGCAAGGCCGACCGCTCAGGGCCGCGTCTCGGCCGGCAGGAGCATTTCGCCGCGGATGGTGGTGTGACAGCTTCCGCCTATTGCGACCCGGTAGCCGCCGGGGGTGGTGCGGACGATTGCGCGCACGATGCCGGTGCGGCCGTCGGGCTGGCCCTGGAGGCAGTTGAGCGCCGCCCGGCCGCCGGCGGTGGGCACCAGGTCGTTGATGGTCAGCAGCGCGGCCAGCGGGCCGTGGACGCTGCCGGTGACGGGGTCTTCGGGCACGCCGACGGCCGGAGCGAAGAAGCGGCTGACCACGTGCACGAAGTCGCTGAGCGTCTCGAGTGTGGCCACGCAGACGCCGCGGATCTTGCGCCGCCTGCACAGGCGGGCCAGCTCGTGGAAATCGGGCTGCAGCTCGACCAGCGTGCGCCAGCGTTTGACCAGCAGGATGACGTCGTCGTCTCTGGTGCGCATGGGCGGCAGGCCTTCGTCGACCTCGTCGGCCCGCAGGCCCAGCAGGCTCGCGAGCTTGACCGGGTTGGTGTGGTCGGGTTGCAGGCCGGGGTCGGGCATGTCGAGCCACCAGACGACGCGGCCGGACTCGCGGTCGCTCAGCTCGGGGGTAAGCGTGAGCTTGCCGGCGGCGGTGGAGAACTCGAGCCGCGCGTCGCTCTTGGCCAGCAGCGTGGGCAGGTGCAGCACTTCGGCCAGAGCGTGGGCGGCGGCCAGCGTGGCGTGCCCGCAGAACTGCACCTCGGCCGCGGGCGTGAACCAGCGCAGGCGCGGCGGCTGGTGGATATCGTTGGCGCCGCTGATGAAGGCGGTCTCGCTGGCGTTGATTTCGCGCGCCACGGCGCGCATCTGGGCTTCGGAGAGCCGATCGGCGTCGAGGATCACGCCGGCGGGGTTGCCGGCGAAGGGCTGGTCGGCGAAGACGTCCACCAGACGCAGTTGCAGCGTATCGCTCATGTGCGGCTCCACGGGCCGCCGGCTGCCAGCAGCTCGGCGGCGCAGCGTCTGAGGTTGGCAGCGGTGTCAGTCAGGGCACGGGCTAGGCGGGTGCCCGGCGGCGTGACGACCACCACGCGGTCAAGGCCGAGTTTGCGGGCCAGTGCCGCGGGGCGGGCAGACCCCAACGCACCGACCAGCGCCACGACGGGCGTGTGGCAGTCGGCCGCGAGCCGGGCTACGCCGGCGACGACCTTGCCGGCGGCGGTCTGGGTATCGAGGCGTCCTTCTCCGGTGATGACCAGGTCGGCCCAGGCCAGATCGCGGCGCAGGCGCAGCCTGGTGGCGACCTCGTCGAAGCCGCTGGCCAACGTGGCCCCCAGCGCAGCCCACAGGCCCGCCGGCAGTCCCCCTGCCGCCCCGCCGCCGGCGAGGGTGTGCACCCGGCGGCCGGTGGCTTCCAGCAGCAGGTCGGCCCAGTGCGCGAGATTGGCGGCGATGGTCGGAATCTGGCCGCTGCGGGCACCTTTTTGCGGCGCGAAGACCGGTGCCGCCCCGCGCCTGCCCAACAGCGGATTGTCAACGTCGCACAGGACGCGGAGCCTGACGCGGCGCAGGCGGTCGATGTCGCTCGGCGGGCGCAGGGCAGTGATGCGCGCCAGGGTCGCGTTGGTGGCCACCTTGCGGATCACCCGGCGGCCGGCCAGCAGCTCGAAGCCCAGGGCCTGCAGACAGCCGGCGCCGCCGTCAACCGTGGCCGAACCGCCCACCGTAAGCAGGATGCTCCGTGCGCCGGCCTCGATGGCGGCCCGCAGCAACTGACCCGTACCGAAGGTGGAAGTCGCCAACGGGTTGCGCAGCCGCGGCGGCAGCGTCTGCAGCCCGCTGGCCTGGGCCATCTCGACGATCGCCAGTCGGGGCGGGTCGCCCGCCAGCCACCAGGTGGCGCGGCGGGTGCGACCGCGGGGATCGAGCACGGTGCGGCTGCGGGGGCGGGCGCCGAGGGCCCGGGCGAGCAGCGGGCCGGTTCCTTCGCCGCCGTCGGCCAGCGGCCGCAGGCGGATCTCGGCGCGGGGGTCGGCGTCGCGCAGGCCGCGCGCCATGGCGCGGGCGACACCGGGGGCGTCGAGGGCGTCCTTGAACTTGTCGGGAGCCAGGAGGATTTTCACTGAGCGTCTATTCGCTGATCGAGTCGGACTCGGTGGCCTTATAGCGCATGATACCGCGTTTGGAAGGCTCGCGCAGGAACTCGACCAGGGCCTGGCCGGCGGGCGTGGTGACCATCCCGGCGACCTGGTCGAGGGCCTGGCTGAAGGGTTTGCCGCTGCGGAACAGCAGCTTGTAGGCGCTGCGCAGCTCGCTGCGGGCCGTGCGGTCGAAGCCGGCGCGGCGCAACCCCACCAGGTTGATGCCGATCACGCCTTCGGGGACCACCATCATGAAGGGCGGCACGTCGGCCGGGACGCGGATGCCGCCACCGAGCATGGCGAGCTGGCCGATGCGGGCGAACTGGTGGATGACGACGTTGCCGCTGATGAAGGCCCGCGGGCCGACCGAGACGTGGCCGGAGACCAGGGCGCCGTTGGCGATGATGACGTTGTCGCCGATGCGGCAGTTGTGGCCGACGTGGCTGTTGGCCATCAGGTATACGCCCTGGCCGATGGTGGTGGTGGATTCGGGTTCGGTGCCGCGGTGGACCTGGGCGCCTTCGCGGATGACGCAGTCGTCGCCGATGATGGTGTAACTGGGCGCCCCCTGCCACTTGAGATCCTGGGGGTGGTGGCCGACCACGGCGAACGGGTGGACCTGGCAGTTGCGGCCGATGGTGGTGTACTGCGAGATGTAGGCGTGGGGGTAGATGCGGGTATTGGCCCCGATGGTCACGTCGGCTTCGATGATGGCATAGGCGCCGACGTGGGCGCTGGGGTCGATGCGGGCGCTCTTGTCGACGGAGGCGGTGGAGTTGATCGGCATGGCAGGCTGGTCCGTGGCTGTCGTCCCGGCGGTTCGGCAGGCCCCTAGTCGTCGTCCTTCTTGCGGGGCTTTTTCTCGAAGGGGATGATCTTGTCGGGCCGCCTGGGCGTATCGGGCAGGTCGGCATCGAAGGCGTCGAAGTCGCCGCCCTGGTCGTCGAACAGTTCGTCGAACCAATCCTCCGGGTCGCCTACCCGACCCATGCCGATCATGCCGCTGAGAGCGGCCCGCTCTATCAGGTTGCGCATCTGCTCGACGGCGGTGCGCATCCCGACGATCGACGCGCGGGCCACGATGCCGTGGCCGATGTTGAACTCCTCGAATGCCAGACAGGCGGCCAGCGGGCCGATGTTGCGGTAGGTCAGGCCGTGACCGGCGTAGACCGCCAGGCCGGCCTCGCGGGCATCGCGGGCGGCGCAGACCAGGTCCACGAAGGCCGCTTCCCGTTGCTCGTCGTCGGCTGCGTTGGCCCAGCCGCCGGTCCACAATTCGACGGCGTCGAAACCGCAATTCGCGGCGGCATCCACCTGGCGCCGGTCGGGTTCGATGAAAGCACTGACCTGCATGCCGGCGTCGCGCAGCTTCTTGACCACCTGCTTGATCTTGGTCTTCTGGCGCACGACGTGGAGGCCGCCCTCGGTGGTCAGCTCCTGGCGCCGCTCGGGCACCAGCGTGCACTGCGTGGGCTTGAGCTGACAGGCGATCTTGACGATCTCGGGCGCGATCGACATCTCCATGTTGAGCTTGCCGGCCACGACCCGCTTGAGCACCTCGGCGTCGCGGTCGTTGATGTGCCGGCGGTCTTCGCGCAAGTGGAAAGTAACGCCATCGGCCCCGCCCAGCTCGGCTTCGACGGCGGCCCAGACCGGGTCGGGTTCGTCGGCTCGCCGGGCCTGCCGAACGGTGGCGATATGGTCGATATTTACGCACAAACCGGGCATCGTGTGGTTCTCCGTGCTGTTTGACGAACGCGGCGGGGCGGCCGCCCGGGTGCACAGCGTTGCACCTCGTCCCAGACGAGGCACCCACCGGCTGTGCGGTCTACAGTAGCTCCGGGGCGCCGGCTAGGCAACCACTGGCCGTGCGACGCACGTGGCTCGGCCATCTGGCGGCCGGGAGCGAGTCATGTCGCCCGGGGGTGGACCTTGGCTCCCAGGCGGGTGCACAGGACAGCGGCGGTGCGCGGTGGGCCGCCGGCCAGGTGCGCGAGGTGGTAGTCCAGCAGCTCGAACCAGTAGAGCGGCGCCTGCCGGGCGGCGGGCGGCTCGAGCCAGCGGAGTTCGAGGGGTCTTTTCTCGTGGTGGCGTGGCGCGCAGCTATGGCACAGCAGGCCGCCGGCCTGGGAGCTGAAGTAGACCGGGCCGCGGCGGGGTCGGGGTCGCTGGCAGTCGACACACTCGCGCAGGCGCGGGCCGTAGCCGATCGAGCGCAGCAGGGCCGCCTGGAAGCGCACCACCAGTTCGGCCACCCGGTTCTGCCCGGCACCGGGCAGATCGCACAGCTCGCGCAGCAAACGCAGCAGGGCCGCGAACAGCTCGGGATGCGGGTCGTACTCGGCGGTCAGGCGCAGCGTCAGCTCGGCGGCGTAGAAGCCGGCGTATTGCAGCGCCAGGTCGCGGCGCAGGGCCAGAAAGCCGTCGCGCAGGCGCCACCGGGTCAGGGTGCCCAAACCGGCCTGCTCACGCGGCTTGACGAACGAGACCTCGCCCAGTTCCAGCAGATCGAGCCCCACGGCGACCCGCGATCTGGTGCTGCGGCGCGTGCCCTTGGCGATCAGGCGCAGCAGGCCGTGCTCGGCCCCGAAGAGGGACACGATCTGGGAAGACTCGGAATAGTCGGTCAGCCGCAGGACAATCGCCTGATCGTCGATCGCCGGCACGACAGTGCATACCTCCGCTGGTGGCGCTTTCAGTCCCGGCGCGACGCGCGGCTTTCGCGATACACCGCCAGCGCCGCCGGGAAAGGCTCGAGCGCCCGCTCGAAGATACCCAGCGAGTAGGCGATGGCCAGTCCGTAGTTGGTGATCGGCGTGCCGGCCTGGCGGCAGCGGACGATGCGCGAGAGCACCTCGCGGCGGTTGGTCACGCAGGCGCCGCAGTGGATCACCAGGGCGAAGCGGCGCGTGTCCACCGGGAAATCGTGGCCCTGGACGTGCGTGAACTCGAGCTTGCCACCGACGTACTGCGTCAGCCAGCGGGGGATCTTGACCCGCCCGATGTCCTCGCCGATGGGGTGATGCGAGCAGCTTTCGGCGATCAGCACGCGGTCGCCGCTGCGCAGGCGGTCGATCGCGGTCGCCCCGCGCACCAGCTC
>CAZRSM010000089.1:0-11923 GCA_964602755.1 uncultured Planctomycetales bacterium | reverse complement strand
GAAATCGGCCGGCACTTTCTGGCGGCCGAGACTGGAAAACGACAGCGGTTTGCGATTACACTCTGTCACGGCTGGTCTCCTTGTCCCTGCTCTGCGTGATGTTCATAACCACACAGAATACAAAGACTTGGAGGCCAGCGCTACTTCTTCAACAGATGACCCGGTGAAATATCCGGGTTAGACCTGTAGGGTGGGCACTGCTCACCACAGGGGACAAAGCCGCCCGGGAACACGGGGGTCACATTCATCGGGCGGCGCGGCTATCCGATGGCGGCTTGCATCCGCAGGCTTCGCCCCCCCTGTGGTCCCCCCTGGAAAGGGGGACCGATAGCATTCGTGGTGGGCAGTGCCCACCCTGCAGTCGGCTCACGCCTTCTTCGGCCGCTTGTAGAACGGCAGCGATACCACTGCCGCCGGCAGCCTGGCCCGCCCGATGTCGATCTCCAGCCCGGTGCCCGGCTCGGAAAGGTCCGCCCGTACGAAGCCCATGGCGATCACCTTGCCCAGTGTCGGGCTGGTAATCCCGCTGGTGACCCGGCCGACCGGCTGCTGGTCGGCCAGCAGCAGCGCCCCCGGGCGGGGCGTACGCTTGCTGCGGACCTCCAGCCCGATGAGTTTCTCTTTGGGGCCGGTCTGCCTGATGCGCTCGAGGGCGGCCTTGCCGATGAAGTCCTTGTCGAAGCTGACGCACCAGCCCTGACCGGCGGTCAGCGGGTCCCAATCTTCGCTCAGCTCGTGGCCATACAGCGGCATGCCGGCTTCGGTGCGCAGCGTGTCGCGGGCACCCAGCCCGGCGGGCTTGACCGGTCGCCCGCGCTCGGCCGACTGGCTCAGCAGCATGTGCAGGGCGGTGTGAGCCAGGTGGGCCGGCAGGATGATCTCGACCCCGTCTTCGCCGGTATAGCCGGTGCGGGCCACGTAGTAGTCGCCGCCCAGGACGTTGCCGGTGATGAAGTGGTAGCGCTTCAAGCCGGCTATATCCAGCGGCAACAGCTCGTCCATCGTGCCGATGGCGTCCGGCCCCTGGATGGCCACCATCGCGGTTTCCATAGTCTTGTCGATGATTTTGACCGCCAGGCCGTGTCGGTGCCGGTCCCACCAGTCGAGCAGCTTGGCCCGGTTGGAAGCGTTGCAGATCACCAGGTAGTGGTCGTCGAAGCGCGAGACGATCACATCGTCGAGGATGCCACCGTCCTCGCGGCACATCTGGCTGTAGCGGCACTGGCCCACCTGCATGTCGCCGACGCGGCGCGTGCACAGCCGTTCGAGCAGCGCCCCGGCGTCGTCGCCGCGGAACTCGACGCGCCCCATGTGCGAAACGTCGAAGACCGAGGCGTGCTGGCGGGTGTAAAGGTGTTCTTTTATCAGCCCCTCGTAATAGACCGGCATTTCCCAGCCGGCGAACTCGACCAGCCTGGCGCCGGCATCGCGGTGGAAGTTGATCAGCGGGGTCTGGAGCATGAAAACGTCCTTGCAGGCGGGAAAGGGAAACCGGTTCAATCGCTCGCAACGAACCGGCCAATATAGCAGCCGGCCTGCCGGGCTGCCAACTCGCCCGCCGCGGCGCGTTGCCAAATGGCAGCAGCGGCCTACAATTCCCCTTTCGCGGCCCGCCGCCCGGCAACCCGGGTCGCGCAGTGCCGGCTGGCAACCGAACTCCCGTGCCGAAAAGCGCAGCGCATAGATGAGCACACGCGATCTCATCCTGGCAATCGTGGCGGCGCTGGCGGTCTACGTACTGACCTCCTACCTCTACAGCAAGTTCGCCCCGACGCCCAAGCAGCCCCCGGCTCCCGCCGTGAGCCAATCGCCGGCCGCCACGCAGCCCGGCGGCTCGGAGACGCGGCCCGCCCGGCCCGAGCTGCGGCCCGCCGCCGAGCCGGCCGGCACGCAGCCCACCACCGCGGCCGCCATGGCCTTCGCCCCGGCGCCCGAGGCGGCCACCGTGGTGCTGGGCGGTGAGCCCGACGATCTGGTCGAGGTGGTGCTGACCTCGCGCGGGGCGGCGGTCGAACACATCCGCCTCTCGGCCCAGCGCGACGGCAAGTACGTCTACGCCGAGTCGCCCGAGAACAACGCGCCCTATCACCTGCTGGCGCCGCTGGAGCTGCCCGACGGGGGCATTTTCACCAGCTTCCAGACGCCCAGGCTGATACTCGACCGGCAGCCCTTCGAGCTCGACGAACTGAACTGGCAGGTGGTCGAGCAGAACCGTCGCCGGGCCGTGTTCGCCACCGAGCTGCGCGACCGCGCCGGCGGACGGGCGGTGCTGCGGCTGCGCAAGAGCTACGAGCTGCCGGCCGGTTCGGCGGCCATGAAGCTGAGGCTGACGGTCGAGAACCTCTCGGGGCAGCCCCGAAACGTGCAGCTCGAGCAGGCGGGGCCGGTGGGTATCCGCCGCGAGCACCTGCAGTTCGACATGCGCCACCTGATCGGCGCCCGCTGGGAGAGCGGTCAGATAGAGGTGAAAGGATACGGCCGCAACGATCTGAAGAAGGTCGTCGATCTGGGCTCGTCGCTGGACGGGTTCTTCTGGACCGCGCTGACCAACCGCTATTTTGCGGTCTACACCCGCCCGCTGGGCGACGAGCCGGCCCGGCCGTCGGCTTTCATCCAGAAGGCCAGCGGCCACGTGCTCTACGACCAGCCGCCGGACGACGCCCGCTGCGACTACCTGGCGCGCATGCTGACCATCGTCCAGCAGGTCGAGCCGCAGCAGGCGGTCAGCTATGCCTTCGAGATCTACTCGGGCACCAAGAACGCCCGCGACCTCGAAGACGCCGACCCGGCCTACGCCGACCGCAAGCAGATCGGCTACGTGGCGGCCGGCGACGCCGACTCGCGCTGCTGCTGCACGTTCCCGGTGATCACGGCCATGATGACCTGGTCGCTGGAGGCCATTTACGCCGTGCTGCGCAACTACGGCCTGGCCATCATCGTGCTGGTGATCATCATCCGGGCCCTGCTGCATCCGCTGTCGGTGTTCCAGCAGAAGTCGATGTATCGCATGCAGGAGGCCCAGGCGCGCCTGTCGCCCAAGCTCAACGCCCTCAAGGAGAAGTACGCCAACGACCGCCAGCGGCTCAACCAGGAGACGATGAAGCTCTACGCCGAAGAGGGCGTCAACCCCATGGCCGGCGTGATCGGCATGCTGCCCATGCTGATCCAGATGCCGATCCTCATCTCGCTGTGGACCGCGCTGAACACCGACGTGCATCTGCGCCACGCGGCCTTCGATCCCTGGTGGATAACGGACTTGAGCGCCCCCGACCAGTTCATCCGCTTCGACCACCCCATCACCATCCCGATCCTGGGACATCTGCCGCTGCTGGGGCGCATGTTCTCCGACATACCGTCGTTCAACCTGCTGCCGGTGCTGATGGGCGTGAGCATGTGGCTCCAGCAGAAGTACATGCCCAAGCCCGGGATGCAGGCCAAGCTCGAAGCCGCCAAGAAGACCACCACCACGCATCACCGCGGCATGACGCCCGAGGACCAGATCCGCCAGCAGCAGATGATGGCCTACATGATGAGCATTCTGTTTCCCATCATGTTCTACTACTGGCCGTCGGGCCTGAACCTCTACTGGTTCGCCACCAACGTTTTCGGCATCGGCGAGTCGCTGCTGATCCGCAAGCAGCTCGAAAAGGAACGCCAGCGCCGCGCGCAGGCCGGCCCCGCCGCCCCACCTGCCAAGCGCAGCAGCGGCCCGGTGGCCCGTTTGTTCCAGCGCATGGCCGAAAAGGCCGAAACGCTCCAGAAGAAGGCCGACGAACTGGCCAGACACCAACGCCCCGACGACAAGCCCCGCAAGCGCAAATGAACGCCGCCCTGGCCCACACCCGCCTGACTCGCCAGCAGATCGACGAGCTGCGCCGCCTGGCCGAGTCGGCCGCCCGGGCCGGCGGCGACGTCGCCCGCCAGGCCTTCGGGCAGCGCCAGGTGGTCTCGCTCAAGGACGATCGCAGCGAAGTCACCGAAATCGACCTGGCCGCCGAACGCGCCATCGTGGCCCATATCCGCGCCGCGCGGCCCGACGACCTGTTCGTCACCGAAGAGGGAACCACCGGCCCGGCGCCCGACCGCGCCGACCGCGGCCAGGTGTGCTGGATAATCGACCCCATCGACGGCACGCGCAACTACATCCGCGGGGCCGGCTGCTTCACCTGCTCGGTGGCCGCCATGTGCGGACAACATCTGCTGGCCGGGGCGGTCTACGATCCGCTGCGCGACGTGATGTACTCGGCCGGCGCCGGGGGCAACTTGCTGGTGGGCGGCCGGCCGGTGCGGCTGGATGACGTGGTCGACGCTCAGGCGGCCCGGCACCGCCGACTGATCGTGGCCATCCCCAGCTCCCGCCGCGAGTCGACCCGCGAGCTGGTACGCCTGGTGGTCGATCGGCACGTGGTGCGCAACTACGGCTCGACCGCCCTGCACCTGGCCATGGTGGCCGCCGGCCAGCTCGACGCCGCCGTCTCCGGCACCGGCAAGTTGTGGGACATCGCCGCCGGCGTGCTGCTGGTCGAGCAGGCCGGCGGTTGCATCAGCCAGCCCGACGGCCGCACGCCGCTGGCGCTCGACGCCGACCATTACAGTGGCCGGGAACTGCCCTTCCTGGTCGGCAACCCCACCGCTCACCAGCGGCTGGCGGCCGAGCTGAGAGCACGGGAGGCGACGTGATGAAGAGCTATCGCAAAGAGCTGTGGTTCGAGATTCCGACGCGGCGCGGCTTCGTGAACATCACGCCCGAGGTGGAGGCCGCGGTGCGCGACAGCGGCGTGCGCGAAGGGCTGGTGCTGGTCAATGCCATGCACATCACCGCCAGCGTCTTCATCAACGACGACGAGCCGGGGCTGCACCACGACTACGAGCGTTGGCTGGAGGGGCTGGCCCCCCACGAGCCGGTGGGGCAGTACCGCCACAACGACACCGGCGAGGACAACGCCGACGCCCACCTCAAGCGCCAGATCATGGGCCGCGAGGTGGTGGTGGCCATCACCGACGGCCGGCTCGATTTCGGTCCCTGGGAGCAGATCTTCTACGGCGAATTCGACGGCCGCCGGCGCAAGCGCGTGCTGATCAAGATCATCGGCGAGTAGGCCGTCGCGGCGGACGAATGGCACCGCCATGGCGCTGCCCACGGGCCGGCTGCCCGACGACGGCGCGATTGGCGAGCCGTGCCCGCGGCGCGCCGCACAATTCGGCATTTGCCATTCGGAATTCTTCATTCGCGGCCGGCGCGGCCCACCCTACGTGCATTTCAGCTCGACGGCCTTGTGCAGCAGCTCGACCACCTGCGACGTGTCCAGCCGGCTGACGTTGACGATCAGGTCGAAACGTGTCGGGTCTGACGGATCGCACGCAAAGTGGTTGCGGATGAACTCTTCACGCTCGTTGTCGATGCGGCGGATGGCTTCACGGGCGGCTTTTTCGTCGCAACCGTGACCGGCGGCGTACTCGCGCACGCGGTCGTCTTCCGGCGCGATCAGGTAGACGCGCAGCCCGCGGTCCTGCGGCAGGATCAGGTCAGCCCCGCGTCCCAGAAACACAGCCGGCCCCTGGCGTGCCAGCGCCAGCACGGTTTCGCCGAGCCGCTGGAAGTAGTCCTCCTTGCGCAGTTCGCCCTGCAACAGCCAGCGCAGCACGCTTTCGAGCCAGGTGGTGTCGCGCTCGTCGAGGTTCTCGTATATGCGGGCGCGGTATTCGTCGTTCTCGGCCATGTGCTGGAGTATTTCGCGGTCGAAGACCGGCCAGCCCAGCCGCTGGCCAAGCTGCCGGGCGATCTCGCCGCCGCGGCTGCCGGCCAGCCGCGAGATGGTGACGAAGTCGGCCACCTCGGGCTGCTGCCGGGACGGCTGGACCGAGAGCCGCTGCTGGCGGGCCAGCTCCCAGTTGCGCATCTGCTTCTCGACCGCGCGGGCGATACTTGCGTCCTGAGACATGCGTTCACCTCCGCTCGTGACCGGTCGCCGACGACCACCGGCGTTGCCTGCTTAATCATACCACCGACAGCCGCCCCGTGACTCGAAGGTTGACGGCCCCGGCCGGCGGTTTGACAATGCGCAGCCACACGGCGGGACCGGTCCGGGGCCGGCCCCCAAAGACGGCGCACAGCGACGGGTGCAATGTGAAATCGTGGGAAGTCTTGCGCGAGGCGGCGGACCGGATCGGCGTCAAGGCCTTGGCCGCGCGGCTCAACGTCAGCACGGCCCTGGTATACAAATGGTGTCAGGAGCCGCCCAGCGAACTGCCCACCGGCTCGGGCGCCCGCAACCCCCTCGATCGATTGCGTGAGATCTACGAAGCCACACAGGACCCCCACGTCATCAACTGGCTCTGCGCCGCCGCCGGCGGATTCTTCGTGCCCAATCCCCGGGTGGAGCCGGGCTGCCGCGAGGAGAACCTGCTCAACACGACCCAGCGGGTAGTGGAGGAGTTCGGCGAGCTGCTGGCGGCCGTCAGCAGCAGCATCGAGGACGACGGGCACATCAGCAAAGACGAGGCTGGCAGAATCAGGCAATCGTGGGAGGATCTCAAACGCCGGGCCGAGTGTTTCGTGGTAGCCTGCGAGCGGGGGATGTATGGTCCGGATCAGGACGGTTGACGCAGTCCGCACAGCAGGTTACATTAGCCGTTCCCGGTTATCGTCACGGCCGGGCTTGCCTGCCCGCAAGGGGCGCGTGGTCGTCGCGCGGCGACGACCATAATGGGCCTCCAGACTCCGCGGCTGGGGGTTCAGGCCTCCGGGCAGGTCCGCCACCGCGGCCTCTTGGTAAGGTTGACGTGACGAATCCAGCGTAAAGCCTTGTCGACAATGGCGTTGGCTGTGCGCGGATACCCGGTGGTGTAATTGGTAACACACCAGGTTTTGGTCCTGGCGTTCCTGGTTCGAGTCCAGGCCGGGTAGCTTTCGCCCCCGTGGTGGGGGCGAACACCAGGGCGCAACAGATGAAGCCGGGCGTTGCCAGACCAGGTTGGAAAGTCTTGCCGGCCGGGCGACGCGGGCGTTGGGCCAGGAGCAGGCTCGTGAAAGATTTGTGCGTTTTTTCGGGACGCAGCAACCCCCGGCTGGCCGAGCAGGTGGCCAACTACCTGGGTATCCCGCTGGGACGCGCCCAGCTCGAGCGCTTTCCCGACGGGGAAATATCGCTCAAGCTCTTCGAGGACGTCCGCGGACGCGACACCTTCGTGATCCAGTCCACCTGCTACCCCGGCAACGAACACCTGATGGAGCTGCTGATCTACGTCGACTGTCTGCGCCGCGCCTCGGCCGACCGCATCACCGCGGTGGTGCCCTACTTCGGCTACGCCCGGCAGGACCGCAAGGACGAAGGCCGCGTGCCCATCACCGCCAAGCTGGTGGCCAACCTGCTGACCGTGGCCGGGGCCGACCGCGTGCTGACGCTCGACCTGCACGCCGCCCAGATACAGGGCTTTTTCGACATCCCGGTCGACAACCTCTCGGCCCAGCCGGTGATGACGGCCTTCTTCGAATCGCTGGACATCGACGCCCTGGTGGTCGTCAGCCCCGATATCGGCAATGCCAAGCAGGCCCGCGTCTACGCCGAGCGGCTGGGCGGCGAGCTGGCGGTGATCGACAAGCGGCGCGTCAGCGGGGCCGAGACGATTTCGTACAACATCATCGGCGACGTGGCGGACAAGACCGTCCTGATGGTCGACGACATGATCGCCACCGCCGGCACCATCGCCGAGGCCGCCCGCCTGGTCAGCGAGCGCGGCGCCCGGCGGGTGATCGTGGCGGCCACCCACGGCGTGTTCTGCGGGCCGGCCATCGAGCGGCTCAACGGCGCCCCGATCGACCACCTGGCGGTCACCGACACCATCCCCCTTTCGGACGAGGCCCGGCAGCAGTTGCCCAACCTGTCGATCCTGACGGTCAGCGAGCTGCTGGGTGAAGCGATACGTAGGATTCACAGCAACGAGTCGGTCAGCAGCCTGTTCATGAAATAGGCCTGGAGGATTCACCTGATGCACATCGAGACGATTTCTGCCGAACCACGCCAGCCGGGCGGCAAGCACGCCAACGAGCGTCTTCGGCGACGCGGCATGATCCCGGCGGTCATCTACGGGCACAACCGGCCGCCCGAGACGGTGGCCGTTTCGCAGCACGATTTGCTGCTGGCACTCCAGCACACGACGCACGTCGTGAACCTGGAGATGAACGGATCGCAGACGCAGTACCTGCTCAAGGACATCCAGTACGACCACCTGCACCACGTGCCGATCCACGTCGACCTGATGCGCGTCGCTCCCGATGAACGCGTGCACGTCAAGCTGGCCATCGAGCTGCGCGGCGAGCCCCACGGCGTGCACGAGGGCGGCGAGCTGCTGCAGGTGCTCAACGAGATCGAGATCGAGTGCCCGCTGCTCGAGGTGCCCGATACGCTCAAGATCAAGGTCGATCACCTGGGCGTCAACCAGGCCCTCCACGTCGGCGACCTGGAGCTGCCCGAAGGCGTCAAGGCCCTGCACAAGGCCGAGGACGTGATCGCGGTGGTGCGGCCCAAGAAGGGTGTGGCCGTCAGTGAGGCCGGCGAGGAAGAAGCCGTCGAAGAAGCACCGGCCGAGCCGGAAGTCATGGGGCGCGGCAAGAAGGAAGAGGATGAGCAGTAGTGAAGGTCATCGCCGGTTTGGGCAATCCCGGGCAGCGCTACGAGCGCACGCGCCACAACGTCGGCTTCCGGGTCATCGACGAGCTGGCGCGGCGCTGGAACGCGGAGGTGACGCGTTTCGAGAAGCGCTTCGAGGCCCTGGTTGGCCAGGCCGCCGTCGGCGGGCAGCGGGTGCTGCTGCTCAAGCCGCAGACCTTCATGAACCTCAGCGGGCGCAGCCTGCTGGCCGTGGTGCAGTTCTACAAGCTTCCATTGCACGACGTGCTGGTGGTCTGCGACGACATGGACCTGCCGGTGGGCCGCATCCGTTTGCGGGCCCAGGGCACCGGCGGGGGCCAGAAGGGCCTGGAGAACATCCTGCTGCGTCTGGGCAGCGTCGACCTGCCGCGTCTGCGCATCGGCATCGGCAAGGCCCCGGCCCGGTTCGCCACGCAGTACGTGCTGGGGCGCTTCGGGCCCGACGAGCAGGAGACCATCGCGGCGGTGATCACGACGGCGGCCGATGCCGCCGAATGCTGGTTGCGCCAGGGCATTGCGGCCGCCATGAACCGTTACAACCGTAAGCCGGAGAACGAAGCGCGCAACGCGCGCCGGACCGCCAGAGACGACGCGTCAGAAGGAGAATCGTCTTGAAACGCTACGAAGCCATGTTCTTGTTCGACAACGCGACCATGCACCAGTGGTCGGAGATGGAAGGCGAGGTCAAGCGCCTGTTCGAACGCATCGAGGCCAAGCCGCTGGTATGCGTCAAGTTCGACGAGCGCAAGCTGGCCTACGAGATCAGGGGTCGCAAGCGCGGCACCTACGTCTTGACCTACTTCGAGGCCGATCCGCAGCGCATCGCCGACCTGGAGCGCGACGCCCGGCTCAGCGAGGCCATCCTGCGGGTGCTCGTGCTGCGGGCCGAGAAGCTCAGCGAAGAGAAGCTGGCCCAGCTCCAGGCGCACCCGGCTGAGCAACCCATCCAGCCCAGCTCCAGCGAAGGACGCCGCGGCGACGGCGACCGCCGCCGCAGCCGTGGCGGCGAAACGCCCGCCGCCGAAACCACCGCGGCCGCCAGCACGGCGACCGCCACTGCCGTGGCCGAGGCACCCAAGTCGGCCGAGCAGCCGGCGCCCGAAACCGCGGCGGCTCCCGGATCGACCGGCGAGCCGGCGGCCGGGGCGGAGGCGAGCGCGGCTCCCGGCGGCGAGTAGCACCCGGACGGGCTTGCTGCGAGAGGTCAAGCCGCTCCAGTTTCAAGCCAGAGGGCAGGAAAGCGAGGCAGTCATGGCCAGTTTCAACAAGGTGATTCTGATGGGCAACCTGACGCGCGACCCGCAGTTGCGCTACCTGCCCAACAATACGCCGGTCTGCGAGTTCGGCCTGGCGGTCAACCGGCGCTGGCGGGATCGGGACGGCAACCAGCGCGAGGAGGTCTGCTACGTGGACCTCTCGGCTTTCGGGCGGCAGGCCGAGACGATCAACCAGTACATGTCCAAGGGGCGACCGATCCTGATCGAGGGCCGGCTCAAGTTTGACAGTTGGACCGGCCAGGACGGCCAGCGGCGCTCGCGGCTGAGCGTGGTGGTCGAGAACTTCCAGTTCGTCGGCCCGCGGGGAGAAGGTGGCAGCGGTGGCGGCTACGGCGACGCCGGCGGCTACCGCAGCGCCGCACCACCGGCGGCCGGCGGTCCGCCCGCCGCGTCCGAGGCGCCGCCGATGCCCGACGACGCCGGTCCGCCCAGCGACAGCGACATACCGTTCTAGTAAGGCTCGAAACTTGGGAAAAAACGCTAACAGCCAGCAAGAGGTGGCAATATGGCACGCAAGGTTCAACGCTCCGGTCAGGCCCGCAAGAAGCGGCGCAAAGCCCGTCGTTACGGCGAAGCGGTGCGGCTGCGCGGCACCAAGATCACCATGGAAGACCTGGACTACAAGAACGTGGCCCTGCTTCAGAGGCTGACCAGCGCCCAGGGCAAGCTGTTTTCGCGCAAGCGTTCCGGCCTGCCGGCGCCGATGCAGCGCCGCGCCGCACTGGCGGTGAAGCGCGCCCGCTTCATGGCGCTGCTGCCGTTTGTCAGTTGATGGTTTCTTAACGAAGACCGGCGCGAAACGAGATCGGGAGATCAGTCCATGCAGTTGCTGTTGCTCAAAGACGTGCGCAAGCTGGGGCACGTAGGCGATATCGTCGAGGTCAAGCCGGGATATGCGCGCAACTACCTGCTGCCGCAGCACCTGGCGACGTATCCGACCGAGGAGAACATCAAGGCCATCGAGGAAGAGAAGCGGCGCGCCGCCGCCGAGCGGGCCAAGCGCGAGCAGGAGTTCCGCAAGCTGGCCGAGCAGATCGCCGACGTGGCCGTCACTATCGAGGCCGCGGCCAACCCCGAAGGCACGCTCTACGGCTCGGTCGGCGCCGCCGAAGTCGCCGAGGCCCTCCAGAGGATGGGCCACGCGGTGCTGCCCGAGCACGTTGTGCTTGATGCCCCCATCCGTACGCTCGATAATCGCACCATCAGGATCGAGTTCACCGACGAAATCGAGACCCAGATAAAACTGTGGGTCGTACGCGCAGGGGCCAGCCAGGATGAGCACGCCGGCGAGCAGTCCGAAGAGCCAGTCGACTCCGACGAAGACGCCGGCGACGACGCCGAAGCCTGATAGCGCCCTCGACCGGCAGTTGCCCCACTCGCTGGATGCCGAGCGGGCGCTGCTCGGTTCGATGCTGCTGGAAGACACCGCCGTCGGCGAGGCGATTGCCACCTTGAAGGACGCCGGTCAGGCGCTGTTCTGGTCAGAGAAGCACCAGAAGCTCTACGACCTGATCGTCGATCTGTGGAACCAGGGCAAGCCGGTCGACGGCGTGGTCATTCAGGAAGAGCTTACGCGCCGGGGCTGCTTCGAGGAGCTGGGGGGATACGACTTTCTGGGCTCGCTGGTATCCAGCGTGCCCTCGGCTTTGCGCGTGGCCGACTATGCCCGCATCGTGCGCGACAAGGCCATCCTGCGCCAGCTCATCCGGGCCGCCCACCAGGCCATGGAGGCCGCTTTCGACGACCGCCTGAGCACCGCCGAGGTCCTCGATCTGGCCGAGAAGGAGATCTTCGACGTCACCGAGCAGCGCGTTACCGGCGGCGTGCAGTCGCTGCCCGACCTGATCGAAGACGTCTTCAGACGCATCGAAGAGCTCGACGGAACGGCCGTCACCGGCGAGCCGACCGGATTCTTCGAACTGGACGACCTGACCTGCGGCCTGCAGCCTTCCGAGCTGATCATCGTGGCCGGCCGGCCCTCGATGGGCAAGACCG
>CAZRSM010000088.1:0-15146 GCA_964602755.1 uncultured Planctomycetales bacterium | reverse complement strand
CGGTGAACCTGCGCGGCGTGGCGCTGTAGCGCGGGTTGTCGTTGGCCGCACTGGGCGAACTGGGCGGCGCCGCTGCCGGCAGGAGCACCAGCCCGTCGGCCACCGCTTCCAGCCACTTGAGCGCATGCTCGTGCACCAGCCGCACGCGCTCGGGCGGATCGGTGACGAACGGCGAGCCGGCCCACGCCAGGTACTCGGCCACGTCGAGCACGCGGGCCGTCATCACGTCGCTCAGCTCGGGATGGGCCGCCAGGTCGATCGGCGTCGCGTAGCGGCGCGCCAGGTACGAATCGACCACCGCGCTGGCCTCGTCGACGATCTGCTGCGCCACGGCCCCGTCCGCGGTGGTGCCGCTGGTGCGGTCGGTCAGCCGCGCGTACAACGTCTGGCCCAGGCGGGCCGCCAATTGAGCCGTAGATACATAGGCCACGGTTGCATTCCTCCGTTCCAGCTCATCCGACCGTTGCGGACAAAGGGGGACCAGCCGCGCGCGGCCGGCCCCCCCGGTCGGCGGGCCGTTAGCTGAGCGTCACCAGACAGGCACTGTGCCAGAAGCCGTAGCCGGCGGCGTGCACCGCCTTGACGCCGTACTGGTGCTGGTTTTCGTTGATCTCCAGCTCGCTGCCCTCGGCCAGCACCTGCACCTGCACGGGCAGCTCTTCCTGGAAGATGAAGGGCCGCGCGTCGCCGTCGGTGCGGAACAGGGCGAAGCGGTCGGTCCAGTTCAGTCGCGGGTTGGCCACCCAGTTGACCTTGAACGGCCCCGGGCCGGCCAGCGGGTTGCTGGACGAGTCGATGGTCTTGCTGGAGAGCGCCATCAGGGTGGCCGGCAGGAAGCTCATCGGCACCATCACCAGAAAGGCGCTGGCCGACTCGTTGAGCGGCTCGCCCTGATCGTCCTTGAGCGCCAGCAACTGCGCGATGCCCCTGACGATCGCCTCGTACAGCTCGCTCTCGGACGGCGCGCTGGGCGTGGCCACGTCGACGTTGACGATGTTGCTCTGCGTGCCCGAATCACCTTCGGAATGGCTGCTGCTGAAGAACGGCACGCCGTCGTAGCCGTTGGCGCTGCTGCCGTTGGCGATCAGCTCGGTCAGCAGCTTGTTGGGGTGGGTGGCCACACGGCGGGCCAGCTCGTTGACGCGCACCATGATCTGGCCGGTCTTGTCGCGGCGAACCTCGTCGGCGTCGACGCGCACCGTCGCTTCCCACACCTTGTTGACGATGCTGATACCGCTGCTGCGCAACGGCTGCACGCGCCGCCCGCCGACCCACTGGCGCACCTGCGGCACCATGCCCAGCCAGCGGTAGGTCTCGGTCTCCTGCGAGCTCTCGAAGCGCATCGCCAGTTGCGTCCACCAGGCGCTCTGGGCGTACTCTTCCAGCCGCCGGTAGAAACGTCCCACCACGGCGCGCGAAGTCAATCCCGTATCGACGACAACACTCATTGGCATTCTCCTTGTCTGTGTCTGCTGGATTGTCCGTCAGGTCACTGCGATGGCTCAGCGGCTGGCGATCGGCCGGCAGCGCACGCGCACCAGGTCGGTGCCTTCCACCGCCACGATGCGCCCGATCAGGCTGTTGCCGCTGGCGGTCAGCGTCAGCGTGCCGTCGTCGCTGGCGTAGACCTGCTTGCCGAGGTCGGTCTGCGCCACGCCGGCGAGCGTGTGGATGATGTCGAGGTCCTGGTGCAGGCGCACGGTGATGCCACCGGCGGTATGCCCGCTGACGGTGTTGTCGGCCTGGCTGTAGGCCACGCCCAGGAAGTCGTCGCCGGCCACCAGCGGGCGGGCGTAGCCCGTGGTGGCGTCCAGGCCCACGAAAGCGCCCTTGTAGATTATGGTGTTGTCATTGACCGGTATGTCCACCAGGGCGCGCGAGGTGAAGAACTGCAACTCACGATTGGACGACAGTGCCATTGTTGATTACCTCCAGTTGCTGTTGATCGGCCTTGCGACGACCGTCGGGCCGCCGCGCTCTCTGCGCTGACTCAGCCGTGCACCACCCGGCCGGCGGCTCTGGCCCGCTCGTAGGTTTCCAGGTCGGCCGGCTCGACCGCCGACTCGCCGGCCAGCCCGCCCGGCTCGAGGCCGGCACCGCGCGGCAGCGGCTCGACGCGCCCCTGCTGGTTGACGCTCAGCACGCGCCCCGGCGGCAGGATCACCGGCGCGCGGTGCAGCCGGGCGCGGGCCGCCTGCGGATCGCGCAGGAAGTCCTCGCGCCAGTCCATGCTGTTGGCGTCCACGATCTTGCCCAGACGCATCCCCTCCGAGACGAACGCGTCGGCCTCCTGGGCCTTGAGCTGCTTCTGCAGCAGCTCGATGCGCTGCTCGAGCGCCGCGATCTGCTGGTCCAGCTCGTCTGACTGCTCAGGCTCCAGCGGCCGCGCCGTCAGCACGGCGGAAGGCTGCCGGGCCTGCGTGCCGGCGGCCAGCGGCGGCACGTTGCGCATCGCCGGGTCGTTGGTCAGGGCCACCGGCCCCAGCGCCGCCAGCTCGGTGCAGTCTTCGTCGCTCCAGTAGATCACCGGCGAGAAGTAGCGGTACTCGCCGCTGGCCAGCAGGTGCCGGGCGCGCTCGGTCCAGGTCACGTCGCAGGCCCACAGGCCGTCGTCGCGCACCTCCAGCCGGCCGATCCAGCCCGCCGCCGGCCGCAGACCGTCGGGCCGCGGGTTGTAGCGGTCGAAGCTCTGGTGCTCGTAGTCGATGGCCAGCTTGCGGCCGATGCGCTCGAACCACTCCACGGCGGCCTCGGCGTGCCGGCGGGTGAAGACGAAGTCGCCGCCGGCCAGCGGCCGCTCGACCTGCACGTGTCCGAACGGGATCAGCAGGAACTCGCCGACCGGCTCGCCACCGGCGCGTTCCGGCAGCGTCCGCGTCAGGCGCGAGCTGTGTTGCGGCACGTCCAGCGAGCGGGTCAGGTGCCAGGCGTCGGCCTGGTCGGCCAGGGTGGCCAGCAATTCGCGCAGCTCTTCGAGCCGCTGCGGCAGGTGGTTTTCGGCCAGCTCGAGCGCGGCGCGCAGGCGGCTGCACAGTTGCTCGCCGGCTACCTCATCGAGCGGGCGCGGTTCGACGGTGGCTGCATCACGGTCGGGGGTCAAGGTCTCACCTCACTTTCTGGCAAACTGCAACTGCACTGACAGTCGTGACAACCAGCACTGGTATTCAGGACCTGCTACCGGCGGCGCGCTTCTGCGGGCGGCGCAGCAGTTCGATGTTGCCTTTGCCGTTGCGCTGCCCGGTAGACTCGAAACCCAACGCGAAGTAGAAGCCGCGCGGGTCGCCGGTGCTCATGTCGAGCTTGGCACGCACCTCGCTTGCGCCGCTGGCCTGCACCAGCGCCCGGCCGATGCCCAGACCGCGATAGGCCGGATGCACCAGGGCGTTGACCAGCCGGCAGCCGCGGGTGAGCACCGCCACGCCGACCAGCACCTGGTCGATCTCGGCCACGAACACCTGGTGATGCGGACCGGCGAGCAGGTCGGCGAGCTGGCCGCGGCGGATGAAGTAGTCTCTGCGCAGCGTGGTGTCGAAGAAGAACTGCAAAGGCACCAGGTCGGACGGCAGCGCCGGACGTACCAGCAGCTCGACGGGGGCGCCGGGGGCGGCTGATCGCGTCGCGCGGCTGCGACCATTGGTCGCACCGTTGTGGCCATCAGGGAGCGGCGCGGTGTTGTTGCGTTTGACAGCGGTTTTCATGGCTTCGGTTCCAGAGAGAGGACGGGTTCGTCGCCGGATGGTTGCGGGATGCCCAGGGCCCGGTGGACCCAGCGCACGGGGATGCGCATGCCCAGGTCGCGGACCGCGACCGCCAGGGTGTCGGCCAGCACCCTGGTATCCACCGACTGGACCAGCGAGCGGCGGAAGCGCGGCACCGGCACGTGGTCGCCGAAGCGCGCCCGCACCAGCGGTGCCAGCAGATGTCGGCGGATGGTCTCGGCCTCGTCGGCGATATCGTTGACCAGCAGGTCTTCGCGGACGCGGTCGTGGATCTCGGCCGCGGCCCGCGAGCCCTGTCCGCGCAGGTCGGTGGTCAGGTGCTGGCCGAGCCACAGGATGGTGATTTCGTTGTTGCAGTACTCCTGCAGCGGCAGATAGGGCTTGTCGCCGGCGCGGGGTTCGAGCAGTTGCAGCTCGATCGACTTGCTGACGATCGCGACGGCATCGGTGCCGAGCGCTTCGAGCATCTCCAGCAGCTTGCGCTTTTCTTCCTCGGGCGTGCCGGGCTCGAAGCGCCCCACGCGCACCGGCATGCCGGCGATCTGCGAGTAGATCAGCCAGTCCTTGAAGCTCAGGTTCTGGGCCACGAAGAGCAGCACCGAGGCCCGCAGCAGCCCGCCTTCGAACTGCCGACCCGGCACCGCCCGCGGCTGGTGAATGATCCACTTGGCCGGCTGCTCGTCGACGAAGACGCCCAGCGAGGGCTGCTCGGCGGTGCGAATCCGCAGCCGCCACGGCTCGTGCGGGTCGGCCAGCAGGCGGCTGTAGGGCACCGGTACCAGGTCGACCAGCTTGCCGTCTTCCCAGACCAGCTCGGCGAGCGCCAGGCCGTAGCCGATGGCATTGGCCAGAAAGTCGAGCGTCTGGCCGAAACGTTCGAGGTTTGTGAGCACCGCGCGGCAATAGTCGGCCGCCTGGCGGGCGCGGTCTTCGTCGGCCGCAGAGGTCGGCTCGCCGGGGACTATCTCCCAGTCCAGGCCGGTCAGGGCCAGCCGACGGGTGGCTTCGACCGCCGCCAGACGCGGCCACTTCTGCAGCATCTCGGCGAACAGCTCGAACTGCCCGGCCGGGTAGCCGGCGTCGGCGGCGTGCAGGAAGCTCAGGGCCCGGGCGGGGGTCAGCCCGCTGGTGGGATAGCCGTGGTAGCTGTCGTCGCGCCAGGGGCGGACCACGCGGGCGCCGCCGGCGACGGGCTGCGACCGGCGGGGCAGGAGCGAACCGAGCTTGCGGGCAGTGTTGAGCAGGCTGGCGGCGAGGTTGCTGGTCGGCACGTCTTGGGCCTCCTGAGGTCAGGCGGTTGCGAAGCTCGCCGCGGCCGACGGGGCCGGGCTGGTCTGACCATCAGAAGCCTAGGCGCGGCGCGTAGGTTTTCTAGGATGACTTGCGCCGCTGGCGGCGATTGGCGGATTCGGTGGCGCTGCTGGCGGCTTGTGGGCGCCGCCGGCGCAGGGGGGGCCGTCGATCTTCCGAGCAGCCGGGCGAATCATGCCCCGCCAGCCGGGGGCGGCTGGCTTCCCGTCAGGGCCGCCCGCGGCGGCGGCGCTCGCCGAGTCACAGCCGCGCGGCGCCGGCTTGCTTGACAGGCTGGAGAGCGGGGCCGAAACTGCCGATAATCCATAGATGGATTGCGCCGGCGCCGCGGCGCGCTTTTGGGGGGTGGCCGGGCGAGGACCGGTGCGCGGCCGATGGGCGGGGGCCGCGGCGCGGCGACCGCGCGAGGGGGCCTGATGACGGTCGGGCGCCGCCGGCAGGCCCGGCGTCTCGAAACTGCGGATCAATCCTTTACGCACAAGGAGCTTCTGAGATGGCGGTTCGTGTCGGGATCAACGGTTTCGGTCGCATCGGCCGTCTGGTTTTCCGGTCGGCGATCAAGGATACGGACATCGAGTTCGTGGCCGTCAACGACCTGGTGCCGGGTGACGCCCTGGCCTACCTGCTCAAGTACGACTCCACCCACGGGGTTTACGACGCCCACATCACCGGCACCGAGACCTCGATCGAGGTCGACGGCCGCAAGGTGCGTTGCTTCAGCGAGCGCGACCCGGCCTCGCTGCCCTGGAAAGACCTGGGCGTCGACTACGTGGTCGAGTCCACCGGGCTGTTCCGTGACAAGGCCAGCGCCGGCAAGCATATCGAAGCCGGCGCCAGGCGCGTGGTGATCTCGGCCCCGGCCAAGGGCGACGACGTGCCCACCTTCGTGATGGGAGTCAACCACGAGACCTACAACAAGGACACCGACACGGTGGTTTCCAACGCCAGTTGCACCACCAACTGCCTGGCGCCGGTGGCCAAGGTGGTCAATGACCAGTTCGGCATCGCCGAGGGCCTGATGACCACCGTGCACGCCATGACCGCCACTCAGCCCACGGTCGACGGTCCGTCGAAGAAGGACTGGCGCGGAGGGCGCGGCGCGGCCCAGAACATCATCCCGGCCAGCACCGGTGCCGCCAAGGCGGTGACGCTGTGCATCCCCGAGCTCAAGGGCAAGCTGACGGGCATGGCGTTTCGCGTGCCGGTGCCCGACGTGTCGGTGGTGGACCTGACCGTCCGCACCGAGAAGGAGACCTCGCTCGACGAGATCAACGGCGCGATCAAGGCCGCCTCGGAGGGCGCCATGAAGGGCATCCTGGGCTACACCGAGGAGATGGTGGTCAGCTCGGACTTCATCGGCTGCCCGCTGTCGTCGGTCTACGACGCCAAGGCCGGCATCGAGCTGAACTCGCGGTTCTTCAAGCTGGTATCCTGGTACGACAACGAATGGGGCTACTCGTGTCGCGTCTGCGACCTGATCAAGTACATGGCCCGGCAGGACGGATTGATTTAGACCCGTCAGGTCGTACCATTGACAACCGGTAACCGAGCAACCAGCCCATCGCGCGCCGATGGGCTTTGTTCTGCGATGAGGTGGCTCCAGCGATGGCGAAGAAATCACTGCGCGACCTGAACGTCAAAGGACTGCGGGTGCTGATCCGGGCCGATCTCAACGTCCCGCTCGACTCCCGGCAGACGATCACCAACGACGCCCGCATCCGGAAGTTCCTGCCCACGCTCAACCACGTGATCGAGCAAGGCGGCCGGGCCGTGCTGATGAGCCACCTGGGCCGCCCCACCGGCGATCCGGACAAGGACCAGGCCCTGTCGCTGCGGCCGGTCGCCGGGCGCATCAGCGAACTGACCGGGCGCGAGTGCAAGTTCGTTCCCAGCATCACCGGCCCCGAGGCGCTGGCAGCCTCGGCGGGGCTGGCCGACGGGGAGACGCTGCTGCTGGAGAACCTGCGTTTCGATCGGGCCGAGACCATCATCGACAAGGCCAAGAAGAACCCCAGCGGCAAGCTCACGCCGGCCCAGGAGGAGATGCGGCAGGCATTTGCGCGCGGGCTGGCGGCGCATGGCGAAGCCTACGTCAACGACGCCTTCGGCACCTGCCACCGCAAGCACGTCAGCATGTACGACGTGCCCAGGCTGATGCCGCCGGGGTTGCGCGTGGCCGGTTTTCTGGTCGAAAAAGAGCTCAAGTACCTCGGCCAGGCGATCGAATCGCCCCGGCGCCCGTTCGTCGCCATCCTGGGCGGCGCCAAGGTCAGCGACAAGATCGGCGTGATCAGGAACCTGCTGGCCAAGGTCGACCACATCCTCATCGGCGGCGCGATGATGTACACCTTCTGGGCCGCCCAGGGGCGCTCGGTCGGCAAGAGCCTGTGCGAGCGCGACAAGCTCGACCTGGCCCGCGAGCTGCTCGAGATCGGCGCCGGCAAGCTGCACCTGCCGATCGACACCGTGGCGGCTGGTGAGCTGCGCGAGGGCGTCGAGACCACGGTGGTCGAAGGCGAGGTGCCCGCCGAGCTGATGGGACTCGACATCGGCCCCAAGACGCTGGCCGAGTACGAGGGCCTCATCGCGCAGGCAAAGACCATCGTCTGGAACGGTCCGGTGGGGGCGTTCGAGACCAGGCCGTTCGACGTCGGCACGATGGCGCTGGCCAGGGCCATCGCCGAGGCGACCGACCGCGGGGCGGTTTCGGTCATCGGTGGGGGCGACAGTGCGGCGGCGGTCGAGTCGGCGGGTCTGGAGCAGCGCATGACGCACGTCAGCACGGGCGGGGGCGCGTCGCTGAAGTTCCTGGAAGGCAAGCGCTTCGAGACGATCGAGATCCTCGACGATGCGTAGTGCCGCCAATTTGCGCAGGGACAGGAAGATACGTATCGCCCCGTCGGTGCTGGCGGCGGACTTCGGCAGGCTGGCCGAGCAGATCGGGCTGGTGGAGGCCGGCGGGGCCGACTGGCTGCACCTCGACATCATGGACGGCCACTTCGTGCCGAACCTCTCGATCGGCGTGCCGGTGGTGCGCTCGATCGCCAGGTACACGCAACTCTTTTTAGACACACACCTTATGATTACCGACCCGGGGCGTTACGCGCCGGCGTTCGTCGAGGCCGGGGCCGGCGGGATCACCTTTCACATCGAGACGACCGATAATCCGCGGCAACTGATCAGGCATTTGCGCAAACTGGGCGCCAAAGTCGGAGTTTCTCTCAATCCGGGTACTCCCGCCGAGGCGGTTGCGGATATCATTGGCGATGTCGACCTGGTCCTGGTGATGACGGTCTGGCCAGGATTCGGCGGACAGAAGTTCATGCACGAGTGCCTGGAAAAGATCGGCGAAATCGCCGAGTGGCTCGGACCCGAGCAGACGCTGGAAGTTGACGGGGGCATCTGCACCGAGACGGCCGCTCTGGTTGCCCGTGCCGGCGCCGACATGCTGGTGGCCGGCAGTGCCGTGTTCGGAAGTGACGATCCGACCGCGGCCGTCGCACGGTTGCGACAGGCAGCCCAGGCGGCAGCGACGGTGGAGCCGGACAAGGGGTTATGAAAGTAGCGCTGATACCGTGCGGGCTGACCGAGTGGCAGCAGGAGGGCCGGCTGCTGGGCCGGGTCGAGCTGGAAGCCAGCCCGCAGACCGACCAGCGGATCGGCCAGTGGATCGAACGCCTGCGGACCGTGGAGCTGGAGAAGATCCTGAGTGCCACCGACGAGCTGTCGCGGGCCACGGCGCGGCGGATCGGCCGCGAGCTGGGCGTCGGCGTCAAGCCCCTCGAGGCCCTGGCCGAGATCGACCTGGGCCTGTGGGCCGGGCTGACCGAATCGGAACTCAAGAAACGCTACGCCAGCGCGTATCGTCAACTGCTCGAGTCGCCGCTGATGGTCCGGCCGCCGCAGGGCGAGGAGTTCAGCGCGGCGGTGGAGCGCATGCGGCAGTGTCTGCGGCGTCGGATCAAGGCCAACGGCAAGGGACTGGGCCTGGTGCTGCGGCCGATCGGGCACGCGATCGCGCGGCAGGTGCTGGAGGGGCTGAGCATCGAGACCATCTGGCCCCGCAAGATAGGAGAAAGCGAGCTGCTGATCGTCGAGTGCGCGGGGATCGAGGAGTTGGTAGCGGAGACGTAGGCGGCGGCGTGGGGATGGTGGCCGTTCCCAGGCCCGTCTTTTCTGCGGGCGGAGGGCGGCAGCCCCCGGAAAGCAGGCCCCTCCCCCAGCCCCTCCCTGGGGGGGGGAGGGGAGTCAGTGGCGGCAACCGTTTCGGAAGCGAGAGACATGGCAGAGACGAGCGGCAATCAGCGGCGCACGGTAGAGGTCCCCGAAGGTTCCTGGATACGTTGCGACGGCTGCGGGGCGATGATCTATCGGCGGCTGCTGGAAGAGAACCTCAACGTCTGTCCGGAGTGTGATCATCACTACCGGGTGGACGCGCGCACGCGCATCAGGCAGCTCAACGATCCCGACACGTTCGAGGAGTTCCTGCCCGACCTCGAATCGACCGACCCGCTCGAGTTCGAAGACCGCCTGCCCTACAAGGAGCGCCTGGCCCAGACCAAGCGGAAATCCGGCGAGAGCGAAGCCATCATCGTCGGCAAGGGCTATATCAAGGGTCGCCCGGTCATCATGGGCGTGATGAACCCCAACTTCATCATGGGCTCGATGGGCGCGGTGGTCGGCGAGAAGGTCGCGGCGGCCGCCGAGCGGGCCGTCAAGGAGGACCTGCCGCTGGTGATGGTCACCTGCAGCGGCGGGGCGCGCATGATGGAGGGCATGGTATCGCTGGTGCAGATGGCCAAGACGTCGGCCGCGATCGCCAGGCTGGACGAGGCCGGCGGGCTGTACATCGTGGTGATGACCGATCCGACGACGGCGGGCGTGGCGGCCAGCTTCGCCTTCCTGGGTGATTTCACGCTGGCCGAGCCAGGGGCCCTGATCGGCTTCGCCGGTCCGCGCGTGATCGCCAACACCATCAAGGCCACGCTGCCCGAGGGTTTCCAGCGGGCCGAGTTCATGCTCGAACACGGCTATATCGACCGCATCGTGCATCGCAAGAACCTGCGCAGCGAAATCGCACGCCTGATCGACTACTGCAACAAGTAGACGCCGACCGGCCGGGCGCGGCGTCGCGTGCTTGTCGAGCCGCACGCCGGTTGTGCGACGGAGCCGCATGCTCGCCAACTGGTTTTTCAACGACCTGCTCTCGTGGTTGGGGCTGTTCGGGCTGGCCGGGCAGGCCACGTTCATGATGCGGTTCGTGGTGCAGTGGATCGCCTCGGAGCGCCGCGGGCGCAGCTACGTGCCCCTGGCGTTCTGGTACCTGAGCCTGGCCGGCGGGCTGATGCTGTTCACCTACGCCCTGCTGCGCCACGACCCGGTGATCATGCTCGGACAGGCCCTGGGCGTGCTGATCTACGTGCGCAACCTGGTGTTGATCCACCGCCGGCGCTACCGCTACCGCCGGCGGCGGCTGGCCGACCAGCAGGCGGCCGGCGCTGCGGCGGCGCGTGTCGACCCCCGCCAGTGATTACATTTTTTTATTGCATCGAGGCACACACGCGACCTATAATCGGCGCAGCACGCCGGATCTGTGGGGGATTCGGGGCACTTCTCCATCCACAAGAAGAAGGAGGCGATCATGCGAGGCATTGTTGCATGTCTGCTGGCGGGGATAGTGGGTCTGCCAGTTCCGTCGGGGGCGGCGGACCCGGTGTGGGCCACGCGCTTCAGCGGCGAGTTCGTCGAGGCACCCAGCGTGCTGGACTGGGGGGACATAGCCCCCGGGACCGTGATCGAGGGCCTGACCTTCATGTACAGCACCAACGCCGCTTCGCTCGACGCGCTGATCAGTTTCTACACGCACGAAGACGGCTGCGACTCGAGCGGACGCGTCCGCGTGTCCGGCTTCATGCTGACCGGACTGCCCGGCTCGTTCGACCCGTCCAACGCCGCGACCTGGGTGGTCACGCTGGACCTGGCCGGTGCCGGCATGGAGTTCACGCTCGACGGGGACGACCTGGATGGCGATCATCTCACCGACTTCGGCTACGAGATAGCCTTCCTCGACCCGCCCCCGACGGCCTACGTCGGCCAGGCCACGGGTGTCGCCGACCCGAACGGAGGCTATCCGGCACCGGGGATCGAGGACGGCTGGTACGCGCCCGACTGCGTGATGTCACCGTATGGCGGCGAGCCGTTCGCCCAGTTGCAGATCGGGCTTTACGGGCGCACCGTCTGCCCGAACCCGGGCCAGTCCGGCCGCTGGTGTTATGCCGACATCGCCGGCGGCGACTGCCTGGTCGACCTCGCCGACCTGGCCACGCTGCTGGCCAACTACGGCGTCACCAGCGGCGCCACGCACTACATGGGTGACATATCCCCGTTCGGCGGCGACGGCGCCGTCGACCTGGCCGACCTCGCCGAGATGCTGGCCGAGTACGGCGACGACTGCAACTGACGGCCGGGCCGACCGGCCGGCAACTGGCCCACGGCCAGCCGGGTGCGGCTGGTCCCCAGGTGAATTACTGCGCCTGGAGAGCAGCCGCCCCGGCTGCCCTGCGCCTCACCGCGGCGCGGTTCGACAACGGGTAACGAAGCGGCGGATGTGCTATAGTAAGCTCGATGTCCGGCGGGGGCGGCGCGATCGGGCCGGACCACGAATCCGGGACGGCCAGGCCCGGCTAGAAAGCGAAGTTCTCGATGCGCATCCTGATGATCGGCGACATCGTGGGTCGCCCCGGCAAGCATGCCTGCTCGCAACTGATCCCCCGCCTCGTGCGTGAGCACCGGATCGACTGCGTGGTCGCCAATGCCGAGAACGCCGCCGCCGGCAGCGGCATGACACCACAGATGTTCAACAAGCTGCGTCATCACGGCGTGGATTGCTGCACGATGGGCGACCACATCTACCGCCGACGCGAGCTGATCCCACTGCTGGAAACCACCGACCGCATCGTCAAGCCGGCCAACCTGCCGCCCGAGGCGGTCGGCTGCGACCTGGCGCTGGTGGGTCTGGAGAGCGGCATACGGGTGGCGGTCTTCTCGCTGCTGGGGCGCACCGGGATGAACGTGCGCAGCGACTGCCCGTTTCACGCCGCCGACCGGGTGCTGGCGCGGATACCGCGCGACGTGCGGCTGATCGTGGTAGATGTGCACGCCGAGACCACCAGCGAGAAGATCGCCCTGGGCTGGTATCTCAACGGTCGCGTCACGGCGGTAGTGGGCACGCATACCCACGTGCAGACCGCCGACGAGCGTATCCTGCCCGGCGGGACGGCGTATATCACCGACCTGGGCATGACCGGGCCGCACGATTCGGTCCTGGGACGCAACAAGGACCGCGTGATCAAGTCGCTGGTGACGGGTATGCCCTACCCTTACGACGTGGCCAGCGGCGACGTGCGGCTTTGCGGGGTCATCATCGACGCCGACCCGGCCACCGGCCGGGCCACGGCCATCGAGCGCATCTGCCAGGTCGACGATTCGATCTGATCTGCGCGCGGCGAGGAGTCAGGGAAGTGTTCGCGAGCAGCAAAGCCAGGAGCAAGGCGGTCGTGCTGCTGTCGGGCGGACTGGACAGCGCCACCACGCTGGCTGTCTGCATCGACGACGGTTGCGAGCCGATCGCCCTGAGTTTCCGCTACGGCCAGCGGCACGCCGTCGAGCTGGAAGCCGCCCGCCGGGTGGCGCACGCCCTGGGCGTGGCCGAGCACCTGGTGGTCGAGATCGACCTGCGTATCTTCGGCGGCTCGGCCCTGACGGCCGAGATCGACGTGCCCAAGGACCGCGACCTAAGCGACCACAGCGAGATACCCATCACCTACGTGCCGGCGCGCAACACCATCTTTCTGTCCTATGCCCTGGCACTGGCCGAGGTGCGGCAGTGCCAGGCCATTTACATCGGCGTCAACGCGGTGGACTTCAGCGGCTACCCCGATTGCCGGCCCGAGTACATCGCGGCGTTCGAGAAACTGGCGGCCCTGGCAACGCGGGCCGGCGTCGAGGGCCAGCCTCTGCAGATCCGCGCTCCGCTGATCGACATGACCAAAGAGCAGATCATCGCCCGGGGGCTCGAGCTGGGCGTCGATTTCGGCCTGACCCGCAGTTGCTACGACCCCGACCCCGGCGGCCGGGCTTGCGGCCGCTGCGACAGTTGCCAACTGCGCCGCGCGGCGTTCGAGAAGCTCGGCCTGCGCGATCCGGCGCCCTACGCCCTCGACGAGGACACCGACTACTGACGCCGCCGGGCCAGCCCGGCTTCCATCCCAACCGCCGCGGCAGAGTGCCCCACACGCCGGCCCCTGCCCGCGCGGCGGGAAAACGGCGATAATCGGCGCTCGAGTCGGCCTGGATCGGGGAGACCATCATGAACAACAGCTTTGCCGTCGCGACGATGATCGCAGCGCTGGTTCTGGCGCAGGGCGCGGTCGAGGCGCGCGCCGACCAGCCGCCCGCGGCGCTCGAGCCGCTGCCGGTCACGCAGGTACGGATAGAGGGCGGATTCTGGGGGCCGCGGCTGGAGACGGTCCTGAGCGCCACGCTGCCGCACTGTTTCGAGCAGTGCGAAAAGACCGGGCGGCTGGCCAATTTCGACCGCGTGGCCGCGGGCCGCAAGGGCGGTCACCGCGGCTACTGCTTCGACGACTCCGACGTCTACAAGGTCATCGAGGGCGCCGCTTATGCGCTGATCTATCGCCGCGACGAGCAGCTCGAGGCCTTCGTCGACGAGCTGATCGGGCGCATCGCCGCCGCGCAGCGCGACGACGGTTACCTCAACACCTACCACCAGCTCCAGCCCGACCTGCAGCCCTGGAGCAATCTCAAGGACAAGCACGAGCTGTATTGCGCCGGCCACCTGCTGGAAGCCGGCATCGCCTACTACCAGGCCACCGGCAAGCGGCAACTGCTCGACGTGGCCGAGCGCTTCGTGGAGCACATCGAGCGCGTCTTCGGGCCGGATAAGCGTCACGACGTGCCCGGACACGAGGAGATCGAGCTGGCCCTGATCAGGCTCTACCGTCTCACCGGGCAGCGGCGCCACCTCGAGCTGGCGCGCTTCTTCGTCGAGCAGCGCGGCCGGGCCGACACTCGGAGCCTCTACGGCGAGTATTGCCAGGACCACCTGCCGGTGCGCGAGCAGACACAGATCGTCGGCCACGCCGTGCGGGCCATGTATCTGCTGTCGGCGGTGACCGACCTGCAGATGCTCGATCCGCAGGCCGGCTTCGACCCGGTGCTGGGGCGCGTGTGGGACGACACGGTGAACCGGCGGCTGTACATCACCGGCGGCATCGGCCCCTCGGCCCACAACGAGGGCTTCACGGTGCCCTACGACCTGCCCAACGACACGGCCTATTGCGAGACCTGCGCCGCGATCGCGCTGTGTCTGTGGAACGCGCGGCTCAATCAGCTCTACGCCGACGCGCGTTATTACGACGTCTTCGAGCGTGCGCTTTACAACGGCCTGCTGTCGGGCATTTCGCTGGACGGCACGCGCTTCTTCTACACCAACCCGCTGGCCAGCCACGGCGGCCATCACCGCCAACCCTGGTACGCCTGCGCCTGCTGTCCGAGCAACATGGTGCGCTTTCTGCCGTCGCTGGGGGGCTATGTCTACGCCCGCGGCCCCGACGGCCTGTACGTCAACCTCTACGTGGCCGGCACCGCACGCACGGACTGGCAGGGACGGCCGCTGGTGCTGCGCCAGGAGACGCGCTACCCCTGGCACGGCCGCGTCAGTCTGCACGTCGAGCCGGCCGAGCCGGTCGAGCTGGCTGTGCATGTGCGTCTGCCGGCCTGGTGTACGCAGCCGGCGGTGCGCCTCAACGGCCGGCCGGTGGCGCTCGACGACCTGCAGCGGGGCTACCTGCGGATCGCGCGGCGCTGGCAGGCCGGCGACGTGGTCGAGCTGGAGCTGCCCATGCCCGTGGTGCGCATGCAGGCTCATCCGCGCGTACTGGCCGATCGTGGGCGGGTGGCGCTGCAGCGCGGGCCGGTGGTCTTCTGTCTCGAAGCCGCCGACAACGCGGTCGACGTGCGTCGCGTTGCTCTGCCGCGCCAGGCGCCGATCGCGGCCCGCTTCGAGCCGGAGCTGCTGGGTGGCGTGGTGACACT
>CAZRSM010000087.1:0-3133 GCA_964602755.1 uncultured Planctomycetales bacterium | reverse complement strand
CAGCAGCAATCCGCCGATCAGCAGCAGTCCCACGGATGTTCTGGCAAGCCACCCACCGTGCATCGGCATGCTCCTCGAAGACCGCGGTCAGCCCGGGTCCGGACCAGCGGACTATACCGCGCGGCGCTGAATAGACAACCGCGGCCCCAACTGGACACTGTCCCAGGCAGCGGCTAAGCTCCCCAACGCGGTTTCCTACTTGCCCGCTTTGCGCTTGGCGGGGAGCTCACGGCAAAACTCGAATGCCTCGATTCGCTCTCGTTGTCGGCAGTGCACTGGCCGCGGTTTGTTGCCTTGTGCAAACCGCGCGGGCCGATGCGCCCACCACCCAGCCGGCTGCCAGCCAGCCCCGCGCCCGCACAATCGCACCCGCCGGCCCGCGCCGCCTGCTGTGGCTCGACGAGCTCACCTTCGAGCTGGGCTTCGAGGGCCGCTTCGATCGCCGCACCTACGATTACCGCTCCGGGCCGCGTCTGAGCCCGCGCCATCGCGGCACCGAACAGACCCGCCGCTTCGAAGAAACCGTCGGCCTGCGGGCTCGGGGCGCGGCCTTCGACCCGCGGGTGCTGACTTTCGACCTGTCCGGCTCCTGGGGCCTCGTGCAGGAGTCCTACCGCGAAACCCGCCCCGGCCCCGACCGCGACCAGAACCCCCACGGCGACCTGCTCGAATACGACCTGAACTTCACGCTGCTGCCGCAGGGCATGCTGTCGGCCACCGCCTACGCCCAGCGCAGCGTGGGCCGCCTGCCGCGGGCCTTCCTGCCCAGCCTCGACCGGCGCTACGAGCGCTTCGGCGTCGACGTGCTGGTCAATCACCGCAGTGTTCCGATGCGCCTGAGCTTCGAGCACACCTTCGAAGAACTGGACAGCGGCTTTACGCGCAGCTTGCGCGACTACGAACAGCGCGGCCGCGACACGCTGCGCTACGAGGCCACCTGGCAGATCGACGAGCACCATGCCCTGCGGTTCCAGTACCAGTACGACGATCGCCGCGAAAGCTACTCAGGCACCTACAACCGCTTCGACACCAACCGGCACTATCTGGTGCTCGACCACACGCTGCGTTTCGGGCTCGAGCAGCGCAGCCTGCTGCAGACCACCTTGCGCTACCAGGACGAGAGCGGCGAGCTGGCCCGCGACATCGCCGAGTGGTCGACCCGCCTGCGGCTCCAGCACACCGATCGCCTGGCCAGCGACTTCCGCCTGCAGTATCTGCGCGAGGGCTACTTCGACCTGGGTACGGAGACCTTCCACGGCGAGGCCGGGCTGAGCTATCAGCTCTCCGAACACCTGCTGACCACCGCCCGGGTTTACGGCCTCAAGCAGCAGGACGACCGCAACGCCGACCTGCGCGAGTGGGGCGCCGTCGGCACCGCCTCCTACGACCGCGACAACCGCTGGGGGCACTTCGCCGCCCACCTCAACTACAACCACGCCGCCAACGACACCGACAACGGCCGGCAGCGCGGCATCGTCATCAGCGAGTCGGTCACCCTGCGCGACCCGCGCCTGGTCTACCTGGCCCACCAGAACGTCAACCCGCTCAGCGTGGTGGTCACCAGCCTCGAGCGCACCCGTATCTACCGCCTGGGGCGCGATTACTACCTGGTGCCGCTGGGTCGCTACGTCGCCCTGCGGCGCGTGCCCACCGGCCGCATCCAGGACGGCCAGACGGTGCTGGTCAGCTACGTCTACCGCGTCTCCCGCGACTTCGCCACCACGCGCGACCGCGTCGACTGGCGCATCCAGCAGCGCTTCGATTTCGGCCTGGCGCCGTACTACGCCGGCTCGATCCAGAGCGAACAGCTCGGCCGGGCCGGCTACCTGTCCTACCGCGCCCGCGACGTCAACCGCCACCGCCTGGGAGTCACCTATACGCGCCAACGCTGGTCGGTGGGGCTCGAATACGAGTACAACGACGATACCATCGACCCCTTCCAGGCCCTGCACCTCAACGGCGATGCCATCGTCTACCAGGACCCCCTGCGCCAGCTCGACGGCCGCGCGGTCGTCTCGCGCTACTGGTTCGACGGCACGCAGTGGCTCGACGCGCGGCAGACCACCTTGCTCGACGCCGGTCTGTCCTATCGCCACCTGCTGGCCCGCGGCCTGGAGACCACCGCCAGCGCGCTGTACCGCTATGAAGACGACTCGCTGCTGGGCATCACCCACGGCGTCGACCTGACCGCCGCGCTGGTCTGGCGCATCGGCCGCTTCTCGCTGCGGCTCGAAGCCGAGTACGACACCCTGCGGCTGCCGCGTTCCAAGGATGACGGCTTCTCGGTCTGGCTCAGGCTCTCACGCGAGATCCCGGTAATCGCGAGGAAGGGGTCGTGAACGCGCTGCGGCTGGGCTGCTGGGCGCTGCTGACAGTGCTGGCCTCCGGTTGCCAGTCGCCGCGGCGCGCCGTCCTGGCCTACGACGGCCCCGCGCTGCTCTGGCCCCGGCCGCCCGATCAGCCGCGCATCCGTTACATCGGCGAGCTGCGCGGCGAATCCAGCCTGGGCATCCGCCCGCGCGGCTGGGCGGCCCTGCGGGCGGTGCTGGCCGGGCCGGCGCAGCCCATCGACTTCGCCCGTCCCAGCGCCGTGGCGGTGCGCGACCAGCTCGTCTTCGTGGCCGACGTCGGCCTGGCGGTGGTCCACATGCTCGATCTCGCGCAGCGCCGCTACGCCGTGATGACCGGCGCCCCCGACGATCCGCTGGCGGTGCCGATCGACCTGGCGCTGGCCGGCGATACGCTGGTGGTCGTCGACCGCCGGCGCGCCGCGCTCGACCTGTTCGACCTGACCGGCCGCTGGCTGCGGACGCTGCGTTTCGACGGGCTGACGGCCCCGGTGGCCGCCGACTTCGACAGCGAGCACCGGGCCCTCTGGATCGCCGATGCCGCCAGCCATGCGGTCTACACCTGCACCGACTGGCGCACGCTGCGCCGCGCCTTCGGCGCCCGGGGCAGCGGTCCGGGCAAGCTCAATTATCCCAGCGACCTCGAGGTCGTGCCGGGGCTGGGCGTGGCGGTGGTCGATGCCATGAACTTCCGCGTGCAGGTCTTCGACTTCAGCGGCCGGCCGCTGCTGAGCTTCGGCCAGAAGGGCGACGCCGCCGGCGACTTTTCGCGTCCGCGCAGCATC
>CAZRSM010000086.1:0-3481 GCA_964602755.1 uncultured Planctomycetales bacterium | reverse complement strand
GACGTACAGGAGGCCTGGGGCCTGATTCAGAACTGGCTCACCAAGCGCTGGATCGACCTGATGAACCTGCTCGGCGACCTGACCGACGAGCAGGCCGCCGCGGCCAACGCAATGGCCGACCAGGACCTCACTGAGCAGGTTGTCGAAATCAAACAGTGGCGTGAATCCGCACTGGCTTCTCGCGAGGAGCGTCGCAAACGCGAACGTGAACGGGCTGCGGCGGTCAACGAGGCCGCCTTGGCCGAGATCGGCCGGCAGTTCGAGCAGGCCCAGGCGACGCTCAATCGCGACACCGAGGGCAAGATCGCCGAGACGAAACGCGCGCTCGAAGAAGCCCGCAAGGAGCTCAACGAGGCCATCGCCGCCGCGCGTCAGAAGCGCGAGCAGGCCGAGGGCGGCTCCAAGAGCACGCACCGCGGTAACGCAATCGACGAGCTTGAACAGCGCATTGCCAATCTTGCCAGTTCGGTCGGCGACAAGCTCAAGCTCAGCACCAGTACCGCGGGTACATTCAATGTTGCCGGGCTATTCGGCTTGGGTGGGGCCGGAGCGATTGAACGGACCGCTACCGCCGCCGAGGAGACGGCCAAGAACACCCGGCGCCTGGCTGATGCCGCCAAGCACAACCGATTGACATTTGTGTAGGATTGCCATGCCTGTGGAGGTGACTGAAAAGTTCGAAAGCCGTCAGATTACGACTGACGTGTCGAATCCGTCCGTCGAGCTGCGGTACACCATCCGTGGCACCAACGACGACGTGGAGGCTCGCTCAGCGCTCGCCGATACTTCGCCGGCCGTCTACGACCCTTGGGGCAGCGGGCTGATCTTCCTGCCCCGGGTCAGCATCTCCGTCGATCCGGTAGGGGACAATCTCTGGGAAGGGGTCGTTCGCTATGGCACGATCCCGCAGACCAACGAAAGCGTGACTGCGTTCGAAGTCGGCGGCGGTGTGCAGCACATCACGCAGAGTCGCCAGACGGTCGGTCGGTATACGCCAAGCTGGTGGCCCTTCCTGATCGATTTCAAGGGCGCCATCGGTGTGTCCGAACAAGGTGTGCAAGGCGTCGACATTGTCGTGCCGGTGTACCGGTTCACAGAGACGCACTATTTACCCGACGATCGGGTGACCAGTGCCTACCGCGGCATACTCTACGCCCTGCACGGCAAGGTCAACAGCGCGGCCTTTCGGGGCTTTGAGGCCGGCGAGTGCCTGTTCGCGGGCGTGAGCGGAGCTAAACGAGGCCAAGGTGACTGGGAGTTGACGTACCAGTTCGCCGCGAGCCCCAACATGACCAACCTGACCGTCGGCGAGATTACCGGCATAGCCAAGAAGGGCTGGGAGTACCTCTGGGTCTACTACCGTCAGCGCGTCACCGAGGACGGCCGGTTTGTGATTCCCGCCCCCATGCAGGTCAACGTTGAGCAGGTGTATGACTACGGCGACTTCAGCTTGCTGGGGATATAGTTGTGCCAGTAGAGCCGGCAGGCGAACAACCGATCCCATCGCAGGCGGGTTTGCAGCGGACGCTGAAGAAGGTCAAGCCTGGTGATCCGCTGCAGATACCAGCTGCGGCTTACAACGCTTTCGTGGATGCCGCACGCGCTCACCAGGCTGAGATGTTATCGGTGCGTCAAGGGCGGTTGCGGCCTGTTTCGCTGCAGAGCGTACTGGTCCGTAACGACAGCGGCACAGATCGCGACCGATTCGATGTACTTGGCATAGCCGACTCCGTGATCACGCCTTCGGGTAACGAGGACGAGTTTGCGAACCGCATCGTCTTCTCCGGGGTTGCGCCAGATAGCAGCCATCGTGGCAAGTTCGTGGTCTGCCTTGAACCTATTGCTTCCGGAGAACTGGGGCGTGCACATGTGCATGGTGTTTGTGTCGTACGGGTCGAGATGGCCAGCGAGTCGCATGTGCGAGCCGACATCAAAGAGAACGATGCCACTCGTTTGCTGAGCGCCGAGCAGGGCATCGCCCGACTGCTGTGGGTGCAACCGCCGGCGCAACGTACTGACCCGTCTGTGGCTTGGGCTTTGGCCGTGATCGCTGACGATGGCGGCACGCCCCCGGGGGTGCCGCAGGTCGTCTGGTGTGTGCGCACCGGCGGCGTGAATGGCTCCGCCACCGCTGCCCCCAACTGGGTATACGACATCTATTCAATGAACGGTCCCGTGGGCCCCGACACCCTGCTCGCTCAGAACCTCTCACCTCGCTGGCGGCCGACAGACGCGGGTCTCTACACAGAGGCCACGCTTCAATACGGCCTGGCCTTCGCAGACCCGTCCGCAGGATGGGTCTTGCTGTGTGTGCTCGATGAACGCATGACGACGGGAGAGTGCAGTGCCGGGTGAGGGCGCCAGTTTGGTATTGGGCAGCGGGGCTTTGGGGCTGGCTGCTGATGGCCGGCAGTTCTTGAACGGCCCGAACGCCGGGTTGTGTCCGTGCTGCGAACCGCCGCCGCATGGTGCTTGTCCGAGCTGCTTTGTGGACTCAACGGATACCACCCCGCGTGCCTTCCTCGTGACGGTCTCCGGATACACCGAGTATCGCGAGGTCTCTGAGGACTGCGGCTCTGGTACCGGATGTCCTGGTGTGGGTTGCTGGGCTTGGGCGGAGTGCCGAGGGGTCAATGGTACGCACGTGCTGGTCGCGTCACAGGTCGCCGGCGATTGCGATGGGGGTTGTGAGTGGCGCAGCCAGAACGACTTCCTGATGGTGCAGGAGTACGGGTGCAACGAGCCCCCGGGAACACACAACGAGGCGTGGCTTCCTCTGTGCTTATACCTGTGGAAGGGGGCAAGCAGAATCAAGGCGAACCTGGGCGGCCCGTGGCTGCGGGCCATCGGATGGCCCACCCAGGTTGAACCGTATTTTGATTGTTCGTCCTTCGTGGCTACGGGAACGAACGAGTTTGTCGCCAACACGACACATTGCTGCGGCATTGGCACTCCAGACCCCATCGCTGCAGGGTGCGACGGCAACATCAGCATCGAGGCGTGGCCGTGAAACGGCGGTTCGTGGACAGTGCAACGTGCCGCAGCGGGGTACATTGCCGCACCTGCCGAGATCGCGAGGGCGGCCGCGCATGGCGTGAGCAGCTCGCCGCGTTCTGGGAGGTGCCGGCCGGGGCGCCGGATTTCGAGTGCCCGCACGGACGTCCGTGGGGACCAGAAGCCGGCGAGCAGCGGCCCGAAATGGCTCCCCCGCCGCGGCAACCGGCGCCGCCCCCAGGTGATCGCCCGTGTGGCGGCTGCGGTGCTGCCAGTCACCTGCTCCACGTCGCCGAGGCCACGCCAAAGGTGCTGGCCGCCTTGGCCCGGCTCGGGCCGCAGCGTCCGGCGCAAGAGCAGATCCGCTGCCTGGCCATCTGCCAACGGTGCCCGGACTACCAGGACGGCTGGTGCGGCCCGGCCATGCGGCGCACGCCACGTACATGCGGCTGTCGCGTGGCGCTGAAGGTGCGGCTGGCGCGGGAGC